>NZ_MAYZ01000020.1:0-252142 GCF_014596375.1 Neisseria sp. RH3002v2f | reverse complement strand
CGACTTGCATGTGTAAAGCATGCCGCCAGCGTTCAATCTGAGCCAGGATCAAACTCTTATGTTCAATCTCTAACTTTTTAACTTCTGGTCTGCTTCAAAGAAACCGACAGGACAATGTTCAAAACATCATCTTGTCTGTCTTTCAAACAGTGTGAGGCTCAAGGCACTCACACTTATCGGTAATCTGTTTTGTTAAAGAGCGTTTGAATTACTTCGTTACCGCCGCTTCGTCAGCGGCGAAGAACCGAACTATACGCTTGAAGACGTATACGGTCAATACTTCATCTTATCTTTTTTTAATTATTTTCTCCATCTCGCTGTCTGATAAGGTTTTTTATTTCGCTACAAACCTCCTCCGGTTCGGAATTCACCTACCTCCATCTTAGCTACTCCCCTTTTTTTCTGTCATATGGTTTGAAAATAACTGAGAAAGAGGTATCAGACAAGTAATCTGTATTTTGTTATAAAATTGGTAATGTTTCTTCTTTTACAAACAAAATCATTCAATGGGTAAACATATTCTTTTAGGCATAACGGGCAGTATTGCAGCTTATAAAGCTTGCGAACTGGTACGCTTACTGAAAAAACAGGGGCACTCCATTACGGTGGTCATGAGCCGCTCGGCAACCGAGTTTGTCTCTCCTTTAACTTTTCAGGCTTTAAGTGGTAATCCTGTGCTGACCGACACGCACGGTGGCAACGGTTCAAACGGTATGGAACATATCAACTTAACCCGGAATGCGGATGTTTTTCTGATTGCGCCGGCAAGTATGAATACTGTGGCAAAAATCTGTAACAGCGTGGCAGATAACCTACTGACCAATCTGGCAGCCGCACGGAAATGTCCTCTTGCCATCGCTCCCGCCATGAATGTGGAAATGTGGCTCAACCCTGCCAACCAACGGAATATCGCACAACTGGTTTCAGACGGCATTACTGTCTATATGCCAGGCTCGGGCGAACAGGCTTGCGGAGAAAATGGTATGGGAAGGATGCCGGAGCCCGCAGAATTGCTGGACCTGCTTCCGGATTTATGGACACCGAAAATTTTAAAGGACAAGAAAATCTTGATTACCGCAGGTGCGACATTTGAAGCCATTGACCCTGTCAGGGGCATCACAAATATTTCCAGCGGGAAAATGGGCGTGGCTTTGGCGCGGGCGTGCCGTGCCGCCGGTGCGGAAGTCAGCCTGATTTACGGGCAACTTCAAACCGAACTGCCTTTCGGTATATCCAATACGGTTCAAACCGTCAGCGCTGAAGATATGCATCGCGCAGTGCATCGTTTGATTGAAAAACAAGATGCTTTTATTTCTGTTGCCGCCGTCTCAGACTATAGGGTTAAAAACAGGAGTACTCAAAAATTCAAAAAAGATAAAAATGCCAATCCGTTATCTATCGAATTGGATGAAAACCCTGATATTTTGGCGTCCATTGCCTTATTACCGAACCCTCCTTTCTGTATCGGTTTTGCCGCTGAAACGGAGAATGTATTGGCATATGCGCGAGAAAAACGCATTAAGAAAAAAATACCGATGATAGTTGCCAATAATGTTTCAATCGCAATGGGCAAGACAACCAACCAAATTGTTATCATAGATGATGATGCGGAGTTGTCTTTCCCCGAAATAAGTAAAGATGAAGCGGCAATGCTGATTGTTGAAAGGCTTGCCGTATATTTAGACAAATAAGTAGCTGGACAGATAAACCATAAAACGGGTTGTCTATTACTGAAAAAGACAACCCGTTTTATCTGCTTCAACTTCTGATTACTTTGCGGATATATGGAATACTGTGCAGATTTTGAATAATCTGATTCAATTGATTCAGATTTTTAACTTTCAATAAAAATTTGAATTCGACAAAACCTTCCGTTCCCGACTGGGATTTAGACGGTGTTTCGACCGACTCGATGTCCGCACCGGAATCGGAAATAGCTTGCGCCATTAATGCCAGCAATCCGTGACTGTCTTCCGATTGAACATGCAGCCCGATACGATAGTTCTGCCCGTTCATATTTTCCCAGTCTGCATCCAGCTGCTGTTCGGGATCGGACTTTAACAACGTTGGGCATGTATCCCTATGGATAATCATGCCTTTTCCCTTAACCAACAACAAACGGATGGAATCACCGGGAACCGGATGGCAACACTCTGCAAAATGAATATGTCCGCTTTCCTGCCCATCGACTTTAATGGAACTGAGCCTGACCTCGCTACCGAAATGCTTTCCTGCCAATTCAGCAATATGCATGGCAACATAAACGGGCAGGGTATGGCCCATCCCGACGTTATACAATACTTCTTCAAACGATGTCTGTTTATCGTTAAGGTCTTCCAAATATCTTTCTTTAATGCCGTCTGAAAGCAAGATATCTTTGGGTAACAAACTGGACAGGGCTTTCTGCAACAAGCCTTCACCTAAAACAATCGCATCATGCCTGTTAAGGTTTTTAATATATTGGCGTATGGCACTACGCGCCCTGCCGGACACGGCGAAATTCAACCATGCAGGATTTGGTTTGGCATGTTCGGATGTAATAATTTCGACGGAATCGCCGGTTTTGAGCTTCGTACGCAACGGCATCATAATATTGTTGATACGTGCGGCAACGGTTTTGTGCCCAATATCGGTATGCACCGCATAAGCAAAATCGATAGGTGTTGCACCCTTGGGCAATGTTAGGATTTTTCCTTTTGGCGTAAGAATATAGATTTCGTTTGGAAACAAATCTACCTTGACGTGTTCAAGAAACTCAATAGCATTGGCACTGCTTGCCTGCAAATCTAAGATATTTTTCAGCCACCGGTTTGTGTGAAGCACCGCCTGATCGACCGTCTTAGAATCTGATTTATAGCTCCAATGTCCGGCGATTCCACCTTCGGCAACAGCATCCATTTCCCTGGTACGTATCTGCACTTCAACCGGCAAACCGTAAGGCCCGACCAAAGTAGTATGCAAGCTTTGATAACCGTTGCTTTTCGGAATAGCGATGTAGTCTTTAAACCGTCCGGGCTTGGGCTGATAGAGGTTGTGCAATGCGCCGAGCGCAGCATAACATGCAGGAATACTGTTAACGATGACACGGAAACCGTAAATATCCATAACTTCGGAGAAATGCAGTTTTTTTTCTAACATTTTCCGATAGATGCCGTACAGGTTCTTTTCCCGACCCTTGATTTTGGCTTCTATGTTCGCCCCTACCAAACGCTGGCCGAACGCACGCAAAATCTTTCCAACAACATCCTGCCTGTTTTTCCGACTCTTATCCATCGCCTTTTTCATGGTTTCATAGCGATTGGGATGGAGATTCTGGAAAGATAAATCCTGAAGCTCTTGATATGCATTATTCAAACCTATACGGTTGGCAATTTGCGCATAGATTTCAAGGGTTTCTTTTGCAATACGGCGACGCTTGTCCGGACGCATCGAACCGAGTGTCCGCATATTATGCAGACGGTCGGCAAGTTTAACGACAATCACGCGTACATCTTTGGTCATTGCCAAAATCAGTTTGCGGAAACTCTCCGCCTGATGCTCTGCATGATCTTCAAATTTGAGTTTTTCAAGCTTGGACAGACCGTCCACCATCTCGGCAATCGTATTGCCGAATCTTGCGGCCATCTCCTCTTTCGTAACGCCTGTATCTTCCAGCACATCGTGCATTACACCCGCACAGAGACCCTGTACGTCCATATGCCAAACCGCAAGCTGTGTCGCAACGGCAATCGGATGCGTAATGTATGGTTCGCCACTTTTCCGGGTTTGTCCGTCATGAGCGTGAAATGCATAGGCAACGGCCTTCTCGAGCTCAACCTGTTCTTCAGGCTTGAGATAGGAAGCGGTACGGAAAAGCAGGGTGCGTGCTTCGGCAGTTAAATGGTCGTAAGGTGCGGTGGGTTGTGGGACAGGCATTTCAGACGGCTTTCGGAACATATTTTATTTTTCGTTTCAAACCGTCGGACCGCGCACTTGCGGAAAGATTCGCCTGCGCGCGTTTCCGGCAGGCTTTATTTACTGCGCGTCAGCAGTTCCGTGCCGACATGTCCTGCAGCAATTTCCCGCAAGGCAGTAACGGTCGGTTTGTTATTGCGGACATCGTCCACAAGCGGCGTATTGCCATTTTCAAGCTGGCGGGCCCGACGGGCCGCTACCAATGTCAGGTCAAAATGGTTTGAAATTTTTCCAGTACAGTCTTCTGTGGTAATACGTGCCATATTATTTGCTTTCTTTCAAGAATATTTAAAATGGGAACTGGATATTTTCGCCGTTTTCTAGGAATTTTCCAACAAATTCGCAATAAACCCCAGTTGCACGGATTTTTTCAGACGGCAAGAACTCACAATATGAACCAAATCCGCCTCCGCTTGCTCCAAGTCGTCATTAACCACGACATAATCGAACAATACAGACTGTTCGATTTCATGCCTTGCTTTCAAAAGCCTCCTTTGGATAACTTCCTGACTATCCGTCCCGCGTCCGTGCAGACGTGCAGCAAGCACATCGAAAGACGGCGGCAGGATAAAGATACCGACAGCTTCGGGCAACGCATCTCGAACCTGAGCCGCCCCCTGAACGTCGATTTCCAGAATGACATCATAACCTGCCGCAGCCAATGCATTCACACCCTCGATACTTGTACCGTAATAGTTTCCGAATACATCGGCGTACTCCAAAAAAGCCTTCTGCGCAATAAGCGACTCAAACTCTTCTTTGGAGACAAAGTGATAATGCACGCCGTTTACTTCACCTTCCCGCGGCGACCGAGTCGTATGCGACACGGAAACGCGCAAACCGGCATGATTTGCCAACAGCCGAGAAACCAGCGTGGTTTTCCCCGTACCGGAGGCGGCAGAGATAATAAAAATATTGCCTTTTTTATAAGCGGTCATGTTTCTTACCTGTATGTTTTAAAGCCAATTGTACCACAACAGACACCCGATTTCATGCTCGCCTACACCCATATTTTGCCGCTATTGCCTTGATTGATTTGGCAAGCAGCAGACTGACGGCTACAATATGGCGTTAAAAACATTAAATTTGGAATACTCCCATGCTGTTTCACCCCGAAGCCATGAGTGTCGGCGCGCTTGCCGACAAAATCCGCAAAATCGAAAACTGGCCGCAAGAAGGCATCTTATTCCACGACATCACACCTGTCCTGCAAAGTGCGGAACACTTCCGCCTTTTAGTCGACCTGCTGGTTTACCGCTATATGGGTCAAAAAATCGATATGGTTGCCGGCTTGGATGCACGCGGATTTATTATCGGCGCAGCACTAGCCTATCAGCTCAATGTCGGTTTCGTACCTATCCGGAAAAAAGGCAAGCTGCCTTTTGAAACCGTATCGCAAAGTTATGCGCTCGAATACGGGGAAGCGACAGTGGAAATTCACACCGATGCCGTCAAACCCGGTTCCCGTGTCCTGCTGGTCGATGATTTGGTTGCGACAGGCGGCACAATGCTTGCCGGACTGGAGCTGATCCGCAAACTCGGAGGAGAAATTGTCGAAGCTGCCGCCATTTTGGAATTTACCGACCTTCAGGGCGGCAAGAATATCCGTGCAAGCGGCACACCCTTATTTACCCTGCTTCAAAACGAAGGCTGCATGAAGGGCTGAAAACCGACCCTGCCGTCTGAAACCGGCAGGGTTGTTATGATGCGTTCAAATCACACCCAAATCTTGCAAGCCCCTCAACACGCCGTCTTCATCAACGCCGGGGCAAACATATTTCGCCGCTTCTTTCGCCGCCTGTTCCCCGTTGCCCATCGCCACGCCGAACCCGACTTCCGACAGCATTTCCACATCGTTCAAACCATCTCCGAACGCCATCACGTCCGCCATATCCCATCCCAATGCCTCAACCACGCTTCTGATGCCGTCCGTTTTCGACGCACCGGTCGGCAGCAGATCGACAGCTTCCTCGTGCCAACGCACCGTTTTCAGCCCTTCCCGATGTAAAAATTCCGATAAATCAATTACCTCCCGACAATCTGCAAACACCAGCATCTGATAAACCGGATTATGTAAAAAATAATCCCTTCCTTCAAAAAAATTATCGGCAATACGGTTTAGCGCACGGCATACCCGCGCCGACAAAGAAGACACGGCAATCCCTCCTCCTCCGACGAAGGCATAATCCATCCCCAATCCATCTAAAAAAGAACAAGCCCGGCCTATCTGCCCGACATCCATCGGTATCTCGCGCACGACCTTGCCATTGAGCAAGGCAAACTGCCCGTTGATAGTAACCAAGGCATCCATTCCCGTTTCCCCTGCCATGTGTTTCACTTTGTCCGGTATCGTCGCCAAAGACCGCCCCGTTGCCAATGCCGTCAAAATTCCCTTACCCCTTAATGCCTCTACCGCTATTTTCACAGAAGGACGCAAGGTATCCGTATATTTGCGGTACAGCGTATCGTCAATATCGAAAAACACGATTTTAGGACTCATAATTTTTGCTTTCGAACAAGAACGGCCGCATTGTATCCCAAACCGTCAAATACAAGATAACCCACTATAAATCCGCAACAAAATTGACCGAAAATACAAAAAGGCGGATAATCCGCCCATCCTCAAACCCTTTTCAGACGGCATTTGCAGCAATGCCGTCTGAAACATTTCTGCAAAGCACACAAATCATGAAAGCACCCGAACTCTTATTGCCCGCCGGCGGATTGGAAAGAATGCGCGCCGCCTACGACTACGGCGCAGACGCCGTTTATGCCGGCAGTCCGCGTTACTCCCTGCGCGCTCGCAACAACGAATTTGCCAAACTCGACGTCCTCGAGCAAGGCATTAAAGAAGCGCACGAGCGCAACAAAAAATTCTTCCTGACCGTCAACACCCTGCCACACAATTCCAAACTCAAAACCTTCGTTTCCGATATGGAACCCTTGATTGCCATGAAACCCGACGCGCTGATTATGGCGGATCCGGGTTTGATCATGACCGTGCGCGAAAAATGGCCGGAAATGCCGATCCATCTGTCCGTACAGGCAAACACCACCAACTACTGGGGCGTGAAATTCTGGCAGAACATCGGTGTCGAACGCATTATTCTGTCGCGCGAATTAAGCATGGAAGAAATCGCCGAAATCCGCCAAGAATGTCCCGACATCGAACTCGAAGTCTTCATTCACGGCGCATTGTGCATCGCCTACTCCGGCCGTTGCCTGCTCTCCGGCTATTTCAACCACCGCGACCCCAATCAAGGCACCTGCACCAACTCCTGCCGTTGGGACTACAAAGTTCACAACGCCACTGAAAGCGATGCGGGCGACGCCCAACTTCTGCAAGGTTTCAACTTTGAAAAAGCCCAAGAAGAAGCCAACCAAAACTTTGAAGGCATCAACGGCCAAAAACGCCATCCCTACGCCGACAAAGTTTTCCTGATTGAAGAGTCCAACCGCCCGGGCGAGATGATGCCGATTATGGAAGACGAGCACGGCACCTACATCATGAATTCCAAAGACCTTCGCGGCATTGAAGTCGTCGAAAAACTCGCCAAAATCGGCGTGGACAGCCTCAAAGTCGAAGGTCGCACCAAGTCGCTCTACTACGTCGCCCGCGTCGCCCAGTCCTACCGCAAAGCGATTGATGATGCCGTTGCAGGCCGTCCGTTTGATTACAGCCTGTTGAGCGAACTCGAAGGTCTCGCCAACCGGGGCTACACCAGCGGCTTCCTCGAACGCCACCAAACTCAGGATTACCAAAACTACCTGACCGGCCACTCCATCGCCAAACAAAGCCAATATGTCGGCCACGTTACCGAAATCGACGAAAACGGCTGGGCGACAATCGAAGTTAAAAACCGCTTCTCCGTCGGCGATTCACTCGAAATCATCCACCCGAGCGGCAACCAAACCATCAAATTGGAACAAATGACCCGCAGAGGCCAGCCTGTCGATGTAGCACCGGGCAACGGCATTCAGGTCAAAATCCCCGATATGCAGGGCAAAGAAAAAGCCCTCATCGCACGCGTATTGAACCCCTAAGCCAAAATGCCGTCTGAACCCCGTTTTCAGACGGCATTTTGTTGAATCTTACTGTACAATTGCAATGATTTCCCACAGCAAGCAAGGATATCCGACATGAAAAAAATCTTCATACTCTCTACCGCCGCCCTTATGCTGGCTGCCTGCCAATCCGGCAGCGCACCTAAAAACACACACATGAAATCTGCCGGCACACCGGCCGGAGAATCATGCAAAGTTATCCGCGGAGACACCGCAGGAGGCGGCAAAAACATCATTTACCGTTGCAGCAACGGTCAGGCAGCAATAAATGCAGCCATTGCAGACGGCGCATTGGAATCCGGGATTCCCGTCAGCTTCGGCGGCGGTGGCGTACCTGTTGCAAACGGTCAGGGTCTGGTTACCCGTCAGGCGGCAAACGGCGTTGGCAAATCTGACTCCGAGGCCTGTGAACGCGCCCTAATCAATGCTGCCCGCAAATTCCAGCAGACCGCAGGCAAACTCGGCGGACGCGGCGTTACCGGCTTCCACAGCTACTTTGACAAGCAATCGCTGCAAGGCGGACAATACGACTGTCAGGCAGGCTCGTTCCACGTCCGCGTGGTCATGCGCGCCAATGTCGTCCGTTAACATACCGGCAACCAAAAATGCCGTCTGAAACATTTTTCAGACGGCATTTTTTCAGGCTTTACCGGTAATTCTCTTTAAAATCCTACTCCGGCTGTAACTGTAATACTGTAGCGGCAAGGTATACGGGTATATTATCACCTTCCGCCATCCTAACCATATAATATCAAACAAAAGCCCCGGTCTATCCGCACCAGGGCTTTCGTCAAATCAAGGATTCAACCGGGATTATTGGGCTTTCTTACCACCAAATACGCCGAAGCTGTTATTTGTCCATTTCCCGGCCTTTTCTGGTGCATCCTTAACATAGCTGTACCTACCTGCCATTTCTGCAGCATTGGCACCATAGAATCCTCCGGAGATGCTACCTTTCTCACCGTTTTTCCAAGTACCGGTAAAGCGGTTGCCATCAAGGCTTCCCTTGAATTCCTGGGTGCCCATAAACGATCCGTCACCACTATTAATCTTACCGTTCAATGATTTACCGGAAAAATCGACAGTAGCAGTAAACGAACCGACTGAACGCAATGTATTACCTTCACTAAACCAATTCTCACCTTCGGTCAAGTTGCGCGAACGGAAATGCAATACATCGCCTTTATAAGTAGCCGTACCGCCGGGCAGACTGTCGCTCAACTTTCCTTGAACAAAGAGTGCGTATGAACCATCTGCCAATTTAGCCGCACCATAAATCAGATTTTCAAAACCTTTGGAAGTAATAATCTTACCGAAGTCTGTCCAAAGCTGCGTCCTACTTGACAGCCGTTCATTAGCCACTGTCAAATCAATGGTTTCGCCATTGATGACCAGCTTCGTGATGTCACCTTCCCCGTAAAAATATTTTTCACCCAACTCACCAGTTTTCAATGGTGATGCGGCCGGTGCTGAAGGTTTGGGATTGGCAGGATGGGTTGACGCACCTCCTTGGCTGCCTGAGTCTTGGTCATCCGAATCTTGATCATCCGAATCTTGGTCGTCTGAATCTTGATCGCCCGAGTCTTGGTCACCTGCCTCAGGAGCGGGTTTCGTCGATGTATCAGCAGTTTTTACTGTGGTAGCATTGGCTTCAGTTGCCAAACGCTCAGCTTCGGTTTTCAATGCCTGCGCATCTGCAGTCTGATATTTTTTTAAGAACTGGTCGGCACGGATTTTCAATGCTTCAGCTTTTTCTTTGTATTCCTTCGCAGTAGCGTCATCCGGCTTGGCTACCAACATTTTTTCCGCTTCGGCCAATGCTTTTTCGGCTAACGTTTTCCACTGCTCGGCATCTTTACGGGTTCTCTCTATATTACTGAGGTACTGCCCCGCTTTCTCTTTCGCTTCTTCTGCCGCTTTTACTGCAGCCTTACGGTCTGCTTCTGTGGCGTATTTCCCTTCCACCGCTTTTTTTGCTGCTGCTTCATATGCGCTGGTAGACCCTTCCAATTCCGTTTTCTGACCTGCTAAGAAGTCATCTTTAGAGTCGATTTGCTGGGCGGAATAATCATTGCCCTTTGCACCTTTACCCCATGATTCTTCAAATTTTGCTTTTGCTGCATCATAAGCTTTATCGGCTGAAGGTGGTTGGGTTGTATCGCCACCTGTCGGACTTCCTTCATGATGGTTGTGATTAGGAGGCGTCGTCGATTCGCTTCCTGCGCTACCGCCTTCATGATGGTTGTGATTAGGAGGTGTCGTCGATTCGTTTCCTGCGCTACCGCCAGCCCCTGGAGGGGTCGGCACCGAACTACCGTTTTGACCGGATGAAGGAGTTTCAACCTTTCCACCTTGACCAGGCGCCGGGTTTGATGCACCCGGAACAGTCGGGGTAGGCTTAACACTTGGCGCATCTCCGCCTCCCGAACTACAAGCTGAAAGAGCTAGACCGCAGGCAATGGCAAGTGCGCTCAATTTAAATGATGAATTCGACATGACATACTCCTAATTACATGAATAATAAAAATAAGTTCATTCTCTTTTACGAAAAGGTATGATGCTTATTCATAAATTTATTGAAAAAAAAATTTCAAGTTTTCATAGTCGGTTGCAAATACGTTCCGGCAAACAGCTGAGTATTATATAAAGCGCAACTCCATGAAAACATCGATACCTGATTTTTGCATTACTCAATGCCTGTGCGGCATCATTCCTTCCGGTGCTTCGGCATCAGCGGCCAAACCGAAGGTTTCGCGCAAAATCACTTTATAGAAGGCAAATGCTTCACGTGCACCTTGGATGGCTTCTGCTTCGGCTTCGGGAGTCAAGTTCAAAGCGTTCAGATGCTCGACAAAGGCACGCCAGTGTTTGCCGCGCCCGGCAGGATGGGGGGCAAGGTGTCTCGCGCCGTGTTCGCCGTTGTAATCGAGTTTTTGCGCATGCTTAAAGAGAAACGCTGCGCCGAGATTCGAACCTTCCGCGCAGTAAAGCCAGCCGATTGCTTTGTTACCGGTTTCATGCGGCAGCGGTTTGCCGTATTCGTAAGGTTTGTCGCCCAAATCTGCAAGGTCTTGTGTTACGGCATCGTATCGCGCCATGTATTCCAGTTCGGGAATGGCTTTGTTCAATTCGGCATCTTTATAGATATGATCGACAGCCTTATGGAAAACTGATTGGAGTTTCAAAAATTTGATGTAGTTTTCTTTACTTGAAAACGGCTGAACAGACATGACGAGATTGTCTACGCTGTCGTGGACACCCGTGGTCTCTGCTTTCAAGCGTTTGGCAAATGTCAACTCTTGGTTTTCTGCTTCACTCATGTTTTTTCCTTTATCAATTAAATGCGGATGATGGCGATACGGATAAAACCCATATTTGCCTATACACTCGACATACAAAAATAATAAATGAAATTTATTATCATATAATTTATGAAATATATATCATTTGTGTTATATGTTCAAGCAGATGTTTTACTATCATTTACAGAGATGCCGTTTTATAAAGGGATTCGATAATCAGGCAGGTAGCCGCACAAAGAATATTTCTACTGCATAGCGTTTGTTTATGCGGTTGCCCATGCCGGTTTTGCATCCTGATTGGGCGTATCGCATTTTTCCTTTATAATGCTATAACTTATATTTTACTCATGTCCCGCATGATTACTTTTCGCCAACCTGTCCGTTACTGCTCCTGCACCGACTCTCTTTATGGTGCCTTGCCGCCGCATACGGTAGATTGCCCGGAATGCGGCTGCCGTGTGGATGTGCCGCAATTGGACAGGGGGGAGGCGGCATTTTGCCCACGCTGCAGCTATAAGCTCTTCAGAGTAAGCAATCATCCTTTTTCCGGTCCGCCCGCTTATGCGGCGGCTTCCCTGATTCTGATGATGTTTGCTTATAGCATGACCTATATCCGGGTGGATATACCGGGTGCAACGTCTATTTTGTCCCTGCCGGAAATGGTACGCCTGATGGTGTTTCAGGATTACGGTTTTTTGGCGGAAGTAATGTTTATACCGACCTTCGGCGCACCGATTCTGTTTCTATCGCTGTGCCTATACGTCTATACGGCACTGATACGGGGGAAGGCGTATCCCGCATTAAGGTTGGCAACGCGCGTAATGGTGCGCCTGAAGCAGGTCATGATGGTGGATGTGTTTTTTATTTCTACTTTGGTGGCATATATCAAGCTTTCATCCGTATCCGAGGTAACTTTCGGGCCTGCGTTTTATCTGATGTTCCTGCTGTCGGTCATGTTGATTCGGACATCGGTATCTGTTCCCCAACATTGGGTGTATTTCCAGATTGAACGGCTGACGGGAAATAATGCGGTTCAGACGGCATCGGAAGATAAAACCTGTTGCAGCCGTTGCCTGTATTTCCGCCACAGGTACGAACGCCCCTGCGGCGTGTGCGGTGCGGACCTGTACCGCCGGCGGCCGAAAAGTCTGAGTATTTCGTCGGCGTTTTTGACGGCTGCGGTTATTTTGTATTTCCCTGCCAATATCCTGCCGATTATGATTTCGTCCAATCCTGCCACCACAGAGGTAAACACCATCCTTAACGGCATCACTTATATGTGGAACGAGGGCGACAGGCTGATTGCGGCGGTTATTTTCAGCGCGAGTATTTTGGTGCCGGTGCTGAAAATTGCGGCAATGTCAGTTTTGATTGCGTCCGCCCACTTCGCTTTGCCAGCGGGCGCAAAGAAATTGTCTCACCTCTACCGCATCACCGAAGCGGTCGGCCGCTGGTCGATGATTGATATTTTTGTGATTATTATCCTAATGTGTTCGTTCCACACCAATGTGGCCCGCGTCGTACCAGGTGGCGCGGCCGCCTATTTTTGCCTCGTTGTGGTTCTGACTATGCTGTCTGCCTATTATTTCGACCCGCGCCTCATCTGGGACAAGTACGCCTCAGACGGCATTTTGCTCAATGAAACGGAAAAATATGACTGACAACACCTCTCCTCAAAACGGGCATACCAAAGCACGCGTCCGTAAAAACAATACCTTCCTCTCCGCTGTCTGGCTGATTCCCCTGATCGCGCTGATTGCCGGCGGCTGGCTTTGGGTTAAGGAAATACGCAACAGGGGACCCGTAGTTACGCTGCTGATGAACAGCGCGGAAGGTATCGAAGTCAACAAGACAGTCATTAAGGTATTGAGCGTCGATGTTGGACGCGTTACCCGAATCAAACTGCGCGGCGATCAAAAAGGTGTAGAAGTTACTGCCCAACTCAATGCGGACGTATCCGACCTCATCCGCAGCGATACCCAGTTTTGGGTGGTTAAACCGCGTATCGACCAAAGCGGCGTAACCGGTTTGGGTACGCTGCTTTCGGGTTCATACATCGCTTTTACACCTGGGAAAAGCGACGAGGCAAAAGACGTGTTCCAAGTGCAGGACATTCCTCCGATTGCCGCTATCGGTCAAAGCGGCCTGCGCCTGAATTTGATCGGCAAAAACGACCGCATCCTCAACGTCAGCAGCCCCGTTTTATATGAAAACTTTATGGTCGGCCAAGTAGAAAGCGCGCATTTCAACCCGTCCGACCAAAGTGTGCATTACACTATCTTCATCCAGAGCCCCAACGACAAACTGATTCATTCCGCCAGCCGTTTTTGGCTGGAAAGCGGCATTAATATCGAAACCACAGGCAGCGGTGTCAAACTCAATTCCGTCCCTCTGCCCGCATTGCTGTCAGGTGCGATTTCATTCGACTCCCCAAAAACAAAAAATCAACACCATGTTCAAAACGACGACCGTTTCGAGCTTTACGACAACCGCAGAGAAGTGGAAAACCTGCCTGACGACCGCTCGCTGTACTACACCGCGTTTTTCAAACAATCCGTACGCGGCCTGTCTGCCGGTTCGCCTGTCGAATACAAAGGCCTGAATGTCGGCGTGGTTTCCGATGTCCCTTATTTCGACCGCAACGACAGCCTGCATTTGTTTGAAAACGGCTGGATTCCCATACGCATCCGTATCGAGCCTTCCCGTTTGGAAATCAATGCCGACGAGCAAAGCAAAGAGCATTGGAAACAACAATTTCAGACGGCCTTAAACAAAGGCCTGACCGCCAGCATCTCCAGCAACAACCTACTGACCGGCAGCAAAATGATTGAGTTGAATGATCAGCCTTCCGCATCGCCTAAGCTGCGGCCGCATACCGTTTATGCAGGCGATACCGTTATCGCGACCCAAGGCGGCGGTTTGGACGATTTGCAGGCAAAAGTGGCCGACTTGTTAGACAAATTCAACAATCTGCCATTGGATAAAACCGTTGCCGGCTTGAATGGTTCGCTTGCCGAGCTCAAGTCCACACTCAAATCTGCCAATGCCGCCCTAAGCTCCATCGACAAACTGGTCGGCAAACCGCAGACACAAAACATTCCGAACGAGTTGAACCAAACCCTGAAAGAGTTGCGTCAAACCCTGCAAGGCGTATCGCCTCAATCGCCTATCTACGGCGACGTACAAAATACGCTGCAAAGTTTGGACAAAACCTTAAAAGACGTTCAACCCGTGATTAATACTTTGAAAGAAAAACCCAACGCGCTGATTTTCAACAGCAGCAGCAAAGACCCTATCCCGAAAGGAAGCCGATAATGCGCCTCTTCCCGATTGCCGCAGCCCTGCTGCTTGCAGCCTGCAGCACCGCGCAAAGTACGCAGTATTTCATACTGCCCGACAGCCGGTACCTGCCGCCCGAACGCCGCGTGGCGGAAACCGCCGTCAAAGTCCGCCTTGCCGAACCGCTCAAACGGGGCGGACTGGTTTACCAGACCGATCCCTACAGGCTCCATACCGCCCAAAATCACGTTTGGGCAAGTTCTTTAGACGATATGCTTGAAGCAGCACTGAGCAATGCATTCAACCGCCTGAATACCAAACGTGTATTCATTCCCGCTTCTCGCAACGGCCAGTCAGAAAAATGGACGGTCTATATCGATACCTTCCAAGGCAGCTACACAGGAAAAACCATCGTCGGTGGCTATGCGGTATTTCCGGATGGCACGGTCAGATCCTTCCATGCCGAAACCGAACAGCAGGGAGACGGCTATGCCGCCATGACCGCCTCCCTTGAGCAGGGCCTTCAACAGGCGGCACGGCAAATTGCTCGATAAACCGTCATGCACTATTGTGAACTTGCCGCCGCCCTTCCGAGCGGCACGGACAATCCCAACAAACATTACCACGACACGCAATACGGTTTTCCGATTGAGGACGACAATGAATTGTTTGAGCGGCTGGTGTTGGAAATCAATCAGGCAGGATTAAGCTGGACGCTGATGCTGAAGAAGCGGCAGGCATTTCAGACGGCATTTGAAAGGTTCGACATCAATACCGTTGCCGCCTTCGACGACACCGACCGCGAACGCCTGCTTGCCGACGCTGGCATCGTCCGCAACCGCCTGAAAATCGATGCCGCCATTTTCAATGCACGGCAAATCCAAGCGTTGCAACAAGAATACGGCTCGTTCAAAAACTGGCTGGATGCGAACCATCCGCTCGACAAGGCTGAATGGGTGAAGCTGTTTAAAAAACATTTCAAATTTGTCGGCGGCGAAATCGTCGGCGAATTTCTGATGAGTACCGGCTACCTGCCCGGCGCACACATTGGAAGCTGTCCGGTTTATCAAAAAGTTTTAGGATGTCGTCCGAAATGGGCGGAGGCCGTCTGAAACGGTTTTTTGATATCATGTGCCGTATTTATATGTTTTCAAACGACGGATCAAATATAAACCTCGTCTGAAACCTCAACTCGCCGTCGGTACCGACGGCATACCTACAACAAAAAAGGAGTAGAAATGAAACTATCCGAACTGTTCAACCCCAACGAATTTGCCGCGCGTCATTTGAGTTTCGGCGACGAGGCTGCGCTTTTGGAAGCGCTCGGCGAGAAGAGCATGGACGAATTTGTCGGCAATACCGTGCCGCAAAGCATCCGTATGCCGTCCGAACTCGATTTGCCCGAGGCTTTGACCGAGGCGGATGCATTGGCGAAATTGAAAGGCATCGCGTCGAAAAACGTGATCAACAAGTCCTATATCGGTTTGGGCTATTACCCGACCCGCGTGCCGAACGTGATTTTGCGCAACGTATTGGAAAATCCGGGTTGGTATACCGCCTACACGCCGTATCAGGCGGAAATTGCCCAAGGTCGTTTGGAAGCTTTGTTGAACTTCCAACAAGTGTGTATCGATTTGACCGGTTTCCCTGTGGCAGGCGCGTCTTTGTTGGACGAGGCGACTGCCGCGGCTGAAGCGATGGCGATGGCGCACCGCGTGGGCAAAGTGAAATCCGAGCGTTTCTTTGTGGATGCGCGCGTGTATCCGCAAACTTTGGACGTGATGAAAACCCGCGCCAAATATTTCGGCTTCGAGCTGGTGGTCGGCGATTTTGCCAAAGCGGATGACGGCGAATACTTCGGCGCGCTGTTCCAATACGTCGGTAAAGACGGCGATGTGCAAGACTTTCAGGACGTTATCGGCCGTCTGAAAGCAAAAGGCACAATCGTGGCCGTTGCCGCTGATATCATGAGCTTGGTTTTGCTGAAGTCACCTGCCGAATTGGGCGCAGATATTGCTTTGGGCAACACCCAACGCTTCGGTGTGCCGATGGGCTTCGGCGGTCCGCACGCTGCTTATTTCGCGTTTAAAGACGAGTTTAAACGTTCCGCTCCGGGCCGCATCATCGGCGTATCCAAAGACGCATCGGGCAAACCTGCCTTGCGCATGGCGTTGTCCACCCGCGAGCAACACATCCGCCGCGAAAAAGCCACGTCCAATATTTGTACCTCGCAGGCATTGCTGGCGAACTTGGCGGGCATGTACGCCGTCTATCACGGCCCCGAAGGTGTGAAACGCATTGCCAACCGTATCCATGCGCTGGCTTCTGCCTTTGCCGATGCGCTGGTTTCAGACGGCCTGAATGTGGTTCACAAAGTCTTCTTCGATACCGTTACCGTCGATTTCGGCAACAAAGAGAAAGCAGACCAAGTGTTTGCCGCTGCTTTGGAGTCGGGTTACAACCTGCGCCGCGTCAACGATACTCAAGTTGCGGCTGCATTCCATGAAACGTCGGCATACGAAGATTTGGTCGATTTGTACCGCGCGTTTACCGGCAAGGATACATTCACATTTGCCGATGATGTCAAAGGCCGTCTGAACGCCGAATTGCTGCGTCAAGACGACATTCTGCAACATCCTGTATTCAACAGTTACCATACCGAACACGAAATGTTGCGCTACCTGAAAAAACTCGAAGACCGCGACTTGGCGATGAACCGCAGCATGATTTCATTGGGCAGCTGTACCATGAAACTCAACGCGACTGCGGAAATGTTGCCGATTACTTGGGCTGAGTTCTCCGACATCCATCCTTACGCTCCCGAAGCGCAAACCGCCGGCTACCGCGAATTGCTTGCCGATATGGAAAACAGCCTGAAAGCCATCACCGGCTTTGACGCGATTTCCCTGCAACCAAACTCCGGCGCACAAGGCGAATACACCGGTATGCTCTCTATCCGCCGTTACCAAGAAGCCAACGGCGAGGGACACCGCAACATCTGTCTGATTCCAAAATCAGCCCACGGTACCAACCCTGCGACTGCGGCCATGCTGGGCTTGAAAGTCGTCGTTGTCGATACCGACGAACACGGCAACGTCAATATTGACGATTTGAAAGCCAAAGCCGAGCAACACCACGACGTTTTGTCTGCCATCATGATTACCTATCCGTCCACCCACGGCGTGTACGAAGAAGGCATCCGCGACATCTGCCGCATTATTCACGAAAACGGCGGACAGGTTTACATGGACGGCGCCAACCTCAATGCCCAAATCGGCATCATGCAGCCTGCCGAAGTCGGTGCGGACGTGTTGCACATGAACCTGCACAAAACCTTCTGTATCCCTCACGGCGGCGGCGGCCCGGGCATGGGTCCGATTGGCTTGAAAGCCCACCTTGCCCCGTTTGCACCAGGACACGCTTTGACCGACACCCACAGCGCCAGTGCCGACCAAACCGCCGTTGCTGCTGCGGCCTTCGGTTCTGCGTCCATCCTGCCGATTACTTGGATGTACCTGACCATGATGGGCAAACAAGGCATGGAACAGGCGACACGCTGGGCATTGCTCAACGCCAACTACGTTGCCAAACGTCTGAGCGAAGACTATCCGATTCTGTATACAGGCAAAAATGGCCGCGTCGCGCACGAATGTATCGTTGATTTGCGTCCTCTCAAAGCCGAAAGCGGCATTACCGAAACCGATATCGCCAAACGCCTGATGGACTACGGTTTCCACGCGCCGACGGTTTCCTTCCCTGTTGCCGGTACGCTGATGATCGAGCCGACCGAGAGCGAAAGTAAAGCCGAACTCGACCGCTTCATCGCCGCCTTGAAACAAATCAAACAGGAAGTGCTGAAAGTCGAGCGCGGCGAATGGCCGAAAGAGGACAACCCGTTGGTGAACGCTCCGCATACCGCATCCGACGTAACTGGCGAATGGACGCATCCGTACTCCCGTGAAGAAGCCGTCTTCCCATTGCCGTTTGTCCGCGAACACAAATTCTGGCCGAGCGTCAAACGGGTAGATGAAGTGTATGGCGACCGCAATCTAGTTTGCTCCTGCCTGCCGACAGAAAATTATGAAGACTGACTGTTGATATCTTAAAAAATGCCGTCTGAAACATTTTCAGACGGCATTTTCATCAACGGCAGACCGGTTGCACCGATACACGTATCTCGACTATAACTTTAAAAAAAATGAGTTAAACCAATATCCATACATCCGCTTTTTTTATCATCCCACTTTTTATTCATCCGATCGGGCAGACAGATTTCGAAGATAAAAAATCTATTCACACCCTTTGATGTCATTCCCACACGGGCAAACAAATAAATTCCAATAAAAAAACGGAGCAGATACCTGCCCCGTTTTTTAATTTAATCCGAAATCCGAATTTAGAATTTTGCACCGGATTGGTTGGCCATATAGTCAACCGCTGCTTTGACTTCATCATCGCTCAAACCTGCATTACCGCCTTTTGCCGGCATAGCATTGAAACCTTCGAGTGCATGTTTATGCAAGGTTTCTTTACCTTGTTTGATACGGGGAGCCCAATCATCTTTTTTACCTATGCCGGGGATACCTGGAATCGCTCCGCCATGGCATGCCTGACAGGTTGCTTCGAAAACTTTCTTGCCGTCTGCACCGGCTGCAGGTGCGGCAGCACCTTTGTCTTCTGCCTTCGCTTCCGCCGGAGCTGCATTATCGGCAGGAGCAGAAGCTGTTCCTGAAGCGGCACTGTCGGCAGGCGCAGCCTCATCCGGATTCGGGAAAGAACCTCCGCTTTTATTCGCCATGTAGGTAATCGCCCGTTTGAGTTCCTGATCGGTCAGGTCTGCCGCGCCGCCTTTTGCAGGCATGGCATTAAATCCGTTAAGCGCATGTTGGAACAAGGTATCGAAACCTTGTGCGATACGCGGTGCCCAATCGCCGTTGTTCTCCAGTTTCGGAGCATTCGGCACATTGCTGTCTGCAGCATGGCACTGGATACAGATTTTGTTGAAAATCTGCT
This sequence comes from Neisseria sp. RH3002v2f, assembly GCF_014596375.1. NCBI lineage: Bacteria > Pseudomonadati > Pseudomonadota > Betaproteobacteria > Neisseriales > Neisseriaceae > Neisseria > Neisseria sp. RH3002v2f. Next base: position 232,529 of record NZ_MAYZ01000020.1, on the reverse strand, counting down.
CGCCCTGACGCTCTCCGACCGGAATACCGTCACCCATGGTCAATTGGCCCACAGGCTGGATACGGGTCTGCGTTGCCGCTTCCGTCGTTAAATCAACATCGCCGAACGAGCCGCTGCCCGCCAGCTTAATCAGGAAATAAAGAACTGCAATAACAATAACGATACCGCTCACAAGGGTGAACAATGCAGAGCCTTGGGCTTTATTGTCGCGGAGTTGTTTCATTTGGTAGGCCTCGCCGTCAGGTTAGGTTGTGCTGTAAATTATAGTTTGGTATGTTAAACGCAATTAACAATATTTTGCTGGATTATACTGAATTCACAGGGTCTTTCCAATCACTATCATTGAAAATATGCAAAAAATCACAGGCAGCGTCTCTTTTAAGCAAATAATCCATTGAAAATACTTGCTTATCCCCAAACAAATATCCCTCATACCCCACGCATCAGCCTGACGCCTCAAGATAAACTTTGCCAATTTGCAGAATTTACGTTAATCTTACGTTTTCCGCACCCATAGCTCAGTTGGAAGAGTGTCAGTTTCCGAAGCTGGAGGTCACAGGTTCGATCCCTGTTGGGTGCGCCAATTATAAAGAGGCCGTCTGAAAGATAAATATTTTTCAGACGGCCTTTTGATTTACTTCAAATTCTTATTTCAATACTTCGGCAAATGCATCGGCAACATAGGCGATATTCGAAGCATTCAGTCCGGCGACGCACATCCTGCCCGAATCCAGCAGGTAAACGGCAAATTCGTCGCGCAACCTGCGGACTTGTTCCACACTCAATCCTGTGTAGCTGAACATGCCGCGCTGTTTGATGAAATAAGTGAAATCGCGATCGGGGATTTGCGCGGTCAAGACATCGTAAAGTTTCTGTCGCATGGCGCGGATTCGGTCGCGCATGACATAGACTTCGTTTTGCCACAAAGCGTAAAGTTCGGAGCTGTTCATCACATCGGCGGCGATATACGCGCCATGTGCGGGCGGGCTGGAGTAGATACGGCGGACGGTGAATTTGAGTTGTCCGAACACCAATTCCGCTTCTTCTTTATTCGGGCAAACCACGCTCAGGCCGCCGACGCGCTCGCCGTAGAGCGACAGATTTTTTGAGAAGGAATTGCTGACAAGCAAGGGCAATTCCATTTCCACCGCTTTGCGGATGGCGTAGGCATCGCTGTCCAAATCGCCGCCGAATCCTTGGTAGGCAATGTCCATAAACGGAATCAGTTCGCGCGTTTTGATGATGTGCAACACTTCGTCCCATTGTTGTTCTGACATATCCACGCCGGTCGGGTTGTGGCAGCAGGGATGCAGGATTAAGACGCTGTGTTCGGGCAGGGTGTTGAAAAACGCGGTCATTTCGTCGAATTTCACGCCGACAGTGGCGGGGTCGTAATAAGGATAAGTGCCAACCTCGAAACCTGCGCCTTCAAAAATGCCGCGATGGTTGTCCCAAGTCGGGTCGCTGACGTAGGCGCGTGCTGTGGGGAACCAGCGGTGCAGGAAATCCGCTCCGACTTTGAGCGCGCCCGATCCGCCCAAGGTTTGTACGGTAACAATACGTCCTTGCGCGAGCGCGGGGTTGTCTTTGCCGAACAACAAATGCTGCACCGCACTACGGTAAGTGTCCAAGCCTTCCATCGGCAGGTAGGGCGACGGCGCAGGCGTGGCAGCGCGGGCGGTTTCGGCTCGGCTCACGGATTCCAATACGGGCATCTTGCCTTCGTCGTCGAAATAAATGCCTATGCTCAAATTGACTTTTTCAGGGCGCGGGTCGTTTTTGAAGGTTTCGACCAAACTCAAAATCGGGTCGCCGGGATAGTATTCGATGTGTCGGTACATAGTCCTTACCTTTTGCTTTTTCCAAGGATTTTCTTTTTCAACAGTACGCCGCTTTCGATATGGTGCGTAAACGGAAATTGGTCGAACAGGGCGGCACGTTCGACCGTATGGGTTTCCGCCAAGGTGTCCAAATTGGCACGCAGCGTTTCAGGATTACAGGAAATGTAGATGATATTGTCAAACTGCGACACCAACTTCAAAGTTTCCTCATCGATACCGGCACGCGGCGGATCAACAAAAATAGTAGAAAATGCGTAATCCGTCAAAGCAATACCGCCCTCCTTAAGGCGTGTAAACTCACGTTTGCCGGTATAGGCTTCGGTAAATTCTTCGGCAGACAGGCGGGCGATTTTGATGTTGCCTATCCCGTTTGCCTCAATATTCCATTGCGCCGCGCCTACTGAAGTTTTGGAAATCTCGGTTGCCAAAACACGTTCAAACTTTTCAGATAAAGGCAGCGTAAAATTGCCGTTTCCGCAATATAGTTCGAGCAAATCCCCACCCAGCCCTTCTGCCGCACCGCATGCCCATTCAAGCATTTTTTGACACACGGCAGCATTGGGTTGGGTAAAACCGCCTTCAATTTGCCGATAACGGAAATCCCGATTACCGACCTTCAAAGTTTCCGTCACATAGTCCTGTTTTAAGACTATTTTCTGCCCCCTGCTCCGCCCAATAACGGAAATATCCAACTGTTGCTGTAACGCTTGCGCCGCCCGTATCCACTCATCATCAAGCCTTTTGTGGTAAATCATAGTAACCAGCATTTCCCCGCTGAGCGTGGACAGAAATTCGACGGCATACCAACGGTTTCTCAGTTCGGCAGATTGGGCGGCAACGGCAATTAATTCGGGCATCAGGCAGTTGACTGCCTCTGAAGCAGCATCGAAGCGGTCGCAACGGATCAGGCTTGCCCCGCTAGCCTTTTGTCCTTTTTCAAACATGGCATAAAACATTTCCCCGCCTTCGTGCCAAATACGGAACTCGGCACGCATACGGTAATGTTTGTCCGGAGATTCATACACTTCCCACTCAGGAACATCCAAACCTGCAAAAAGGGTTTTAAGGTGGTCTTTTTTACCTTGAAGCTGCTGCGTGTAGTCATTCATATCGCTATCCCGAAAAATCAGACCGGATTATAAGCCGATTCACTGCAAAACACGCAACTCCTTTACCGGCATATAACCCGTTTTCCTCCGGCTTTTATGCTAAAATCCGCTGTCTCCAACATACCGTCCACAGAGGGAAAACATGGCAGGCAACACTTTCGGACAACTCTTCACCGTTACCACCTTCGGCGAAAGCCACGGCGCAGGTTTGGGCTGCATCATCGACGGCTGCCCGCCCGGACTGGCCTTAACCGAGTCAGACATCCAAGCCGACCTCGACCGGCGCAAACCCGGCACTAGCCGCCACGTTACCCAACGCCGCGAAGCCGACCAAGTAGAAATCCTCTCCGGTGTCTTCGAAGGCAAAACCACCGGCACACCCATCGCCCTCTTAATCCGCAATACCGACCAACGCAGCAAAGACTACGGCAACATCGCCACCGGCTTCCGTCCCGGCCATGCCGACTATACCTACTGGCACAAATACGGCACGCGCGATTATCGCGGCGGCGGCAGAAGCTCCGCCCGTGAAACCGCCGCCCGCGTTGCCGCCGGAGCCGTTGCCAAAAAATGGTTGAAAGAAAAATTCGGCACGGAAATCACCGCCTACGTTACCCAAGTCGGCGAAAAAGAAATTCAGTTTGAAGGCTGCAAACACATTTCCCAAAATCCCTTCTTCGCCGCCAACCAAAGCCAAATTGCCGAGCTGGAAAACTATATGGACAGCGTGCGCAAATCCTTGGATTCCGTCGGCGCGAAGCTGCATATCGAAGCCGCCAATGTCCCCGTCGGCTTGGGCGAACCCGTTTTTGACCGCCTCGATGCCGAAATCGCCTACGCCATGATGGGCATCAACGCCGTCAAAGGCGTGGAAATCGGCGCGGGCTTCGGCAGCGTTGTCCAACGCGGCAGCGAACACGGCGACGAACTCACCCCGCAAGGCTTCCTGTCCAACCACTCAGGCGGCATCCTCGGCGGCATCAGCACCGGACAAGACATCCACGTCAATATCGCCATCAAACCCACCAGCTCCATCGCCACACCGCGCCGCAGCATCGACATCAACGGCGACCCCGTCGAACTTGCCACCCACGGCAGACACGACCCCTGCGTCGGACTGCGTGCCACCCCCATCGCCGAAGCCATGCTCGCGTTAGTCCTCATCGACCACGCCCTGCGCCATCGCGCGCAAAATGCCGACGTTCAGGTTAATACGCCCGACATTACCCTTTCAAACAAATAAAAATTTAGCCAAAACACAGACTTTATAATAGAATATCGAGCATTGCCGTGCAGCCTTGACGCACGGGTTTGTTTAGAGGAATGCAACTGAAATGACACAAGAAACCGCTTTGGGCGCAGCACTGAAATCTGCAGTCCAAACCATGAGCAAAAAGAAACAGACAGAAATGATTGCCGACCATATCTACGGCAAATACGATGTATTCAAACGATTTAAACCGTTGGCACTCGGTATCGACCAAGACTTGATTACCGCGCTGCCCCAATACGATCCTACACTTATTGCACGCGTCCTCGCCAACCACTGCCGCCGTCCGCGCTATCTGAAAGCATTGGCGCGCGGAGGTAAACGCTTCGACCTGAACAACCGCTTTAAAGGCGAGGTTACTCCTGAAGAGCAAAACATCGCGCAAAATCATCCTTTCGTACAACAAGCTTTACAAAAACAGGCTGAAACCGCTACACCGGCAGCAGAAGCGGCAGAACCTTCCGCAGCAGAATAAGCTATCCGAATAAAATGCCGTCTGAAACCTGATTGGTTTTCAGACGGCATTTTTCACATTGACTCAAATAGCTTGTTTATACAGTGTTTTATCCTTATTTTCTGCCAACCAGTTAAATATCCAATTGAGCCGTATCGCCTTCCCGTTCCATCCATGCGCGGCGGGCGGCGGCTTCTCCTTTGCCCATCAGTTTGACGAAGATATCGCGTGTTTCGTCATCCGCGCCCTCGGGGATTTGTACCTGCAACAGGCGGCGGGTGTCGGGGTGCATGGTGGTGTCTTTGAGCTGGTCAGGGTTCATCTCGCCCAAGCCTTTGAAACGGCTGATGGAATAGGCGGTTTCTTTGACACCTTCTTTTTGCAGTCGCTCTAAAATGCTGTCGAGTTCGTTTTGGTCGAGGGCGTAGAATTTGCGGACGGGTTTGCTTTTACCTTGTGCGTTGACATCGACGCGGAACAGCGGCGGCTGGGCGACGTAGATGTGTCCGTCGGCGACCAGTTTCGGAAAGTGGCGGTAGAACAGGGTCAGTAGCAAAACTTGAATATGCGAGCCGTCCACGTCGGCATCGGACAGGATAGCGATTTTGCCGTAGCGCAGACCGCTTAAATCGGGATTGTCGTTAATGCCGTGCGGATCGACGCCGATGGCAACGGAAATGTCGTGGATTTCGGCGTTGCCGAAGAGTTGGTCGGGGTGGACTTCAAAGCTGTTGAGCACTTTGCCGCGCAGGGGCAGGATGGCTTGGGTGGCTTTGTCGCGGGCGAGTTTGGCGGAGCCGCCGGCGGAATCGCCTTCGACGAGGAAAAGTTCGTTTTCGCGGATGTCTTCGCTTTCGCAGTCGGTCAGTTTACCGGGCAGGACGGCGACGCCGCTGCCTTTTTTCTTTTCGATTTTTTTAACCGAACGCATCCGCGCCTGTGCTTGGCGGATGGCGAGTTCGGCAATTTTTTTGCCGAAGTCCACGTTTTGGTTCAGCCACAATTCCAAAGGGTCGCCCGATACGGCGGCAACGAGTTTCAACGCGTCGCGGTTGGTCAGTTTGTCTTTGGTCTGACCTTGGAACTGCGGGTCGAGGACGCGGGCGGAGAGGACGAAGGCGGTTTTGTTGAACACGTCGTCGCTCTGCACTTTTACTCCGCGCGGTAGGAGGTTGTGCAGGTTGATGAAATTGTTGACGGCGTTGAACACGACTTGTTTCAAGCCTGCTTCGTGCGTGCCGCCCAGCGGGGTGGGAATGAGGTTGACGTAGCTTTCATTGGTGCACGAACCTTCTTCTAGCCAGGTCAGGGCAAACGCGGCGCCTTCGCCGATGCTGAAATCGCCGTTGTGGTCGTCTGAAATGTAGTTTTCACAGGAGAACAGCGGTACGGCTTCCTGCGCGTCGGCAATGAGGTCGGTCAGATAGCTTTTCAGACCGTCGGGGTAGTGCCAGGTTTGGGTGTGCGCTTCATCTTCGCCTTTGACCGGACGGGTCAGGGAAACGCGCACGCCCGGCAGCAGCACGGCTTTGGCGCGCAGCAGGCGTTCGAGTTCGGGAATGCTGTAATTCGGGCTTTCAAAATATTTGCCGTCCGGCCAGACGCGCACTTCGGTGCCGCTGTCTTTGACGGCGCATTTGCCCACTTCCGCCAACGGTTCGACCACGTCGCCGCCGGCAAACACGATGCGGTGGATTTTGCCTTCGCGTTTGACGGTGACTTCAAGGCGGGTGGAAAGGGCGTTGGTGACGGATACGCCCACGCCGTGCAGGCCGCCTGAAAAGGCATACGCGCTGCCGCCGTCTTTTTTGTTGAACTTGCCGCCCGCGTGCAGACGGGTAAACACGAGTTCGACCACGGGCACGCCTTCGACAGGGTGCAGCCCGACGGGAATGCCGCGTCCGTTGTCGTATACGGAAAGCGAACCATCGTCGTGGATGCGCACGTCGATTTCAGTGGCGAAACCGCCCAATGCCTCGTCCGCCGCGTTGTCGATGACTTCTTGGCAGATGTGTGTCGGGCTGTCGGTGCGGGTGTACATACCGGGACGTTCTTTGACCGGTTCCAAGCCTTTGAGGACGGTAATGCTGGATTCGCTGTATTGGGTGTTTTTAGTCATAGGAATAATGTAAAGGCCGTCTGAAAGGATGAAAAACAACGCTTTCAGACGGCCTGAAAGCGTTTGGATTATAGGTTTTCTATTGGATTGCGACGGATAAAGTCTTCGTAGCTTTCCATGCCGCGCAGGAAGCGGGAAGAGAGTTCTTCCAATGCCCCCAAGTAAACGTCTCGTTTGAAATCAATTACTTCGTCAACGGGAGCCCAATATTGGTGCCAACGCCAACCGTCAAATTCGGGATGGTGGCAGGCGCGGAGGTTGACATCGCTGTCACGGCCGACCAAACGCAAAAGATACCAAATCTGTTTTTGTCCGCGATAGGATCCGCGCCATTCGCGGCGCACCCAGTTGTTCGGCACGTCGTAACGCAGCCAGTCGCGCGTCCGCCCGACGATTTTGACGTGTTGTGGCAGCAGCCCGACTTCTTCGTACAACTCGCGGTACATGGCGGTTTCAGGGCTTTCGCCCGGCTTGATGCCGCCTTGCGGAAACTGCCATGAATGTTCGCGTACGCGCTTGCCCCAAAAGACCTCGTTGCGGTTGTTGATTAAGATGATACCGACATTGGGGCGATAGCCTTCTCTGTCCAACACGGTGTCGCCCTCCGTTAAATTCAATCTTGGGATTTTCCCACAAATCGGACGGTTTTGACAAATCGGACGATAGGGTTCAAACATGTCGAAACACAGACGGATTCGGGAAAATATCTTAAATTTGGTTTACAATAATACGTTTCAAATTAATTCGGGAATCAGACCATGTTAGATATCCAATTGCTCCGCAGCAACACCGCCGCCGTTGCCGAACGGCTTGCGCGGCGCGGTTATGACTTTGATACCGCACGTTTTGACGCACTGGAAGAACGACGCAAGTCCGTTCAGGTGAAAACCGAAGAACTACAAGCCTCGCGCAACAGCATTTCCAAACAAATCGGCGCACTGAAAGGTCAGGGCAGACACGAAGAGGCGCAGGCGGCCATGGATCAAGTCGCTCAAATCAAAACCGATTTGGAACAGGCTGCCGCCGATTTGGATGCCGTTCAAAAAGAATTGGACGCATGGTTGTTGAGCATACCCAACCTGCCGCACGAAAGCGTACCCGCCGGTAAAGACGAAACCGAAAACGTCGAAGTCCGCAAAGTCGGCACGCCACGCAAATTTGACTTTGAAATCAAAGACCATGTCGATTTGGGCGAACCTTTGGGTTTGGATTTCGAAGGCGGCGCAAAACTCTCCGGCGCACGATTTACCGTGATGCGCGGACAAATCGCCCGTCTGCACCGCGCGCTGGCGCAATTCATGCTCGATACGCACACGCTGAAACACGGCTACACCGAGCATTACACACCCTATATCGTAGACGACACCACCTTGCAAGGCACAGGTCAGCTGCCCAAATTTGCAGAAGATTTATTCCATGTTACCCGTGGCGGCGACGAAACCAAAACCACGCAATATCTGATTCCGACCGCAGAAGTAACGCTGACCAATACCGTTGCAGGCAGCATTTTAGACGAAGGCGGACTGCCGCTGAAGCTGACCGCGCATTCGCCCTGTTTCCGCAGCGAGGCGGGTTCGTACGGCAAAGACACGCGCGGTCTGATCCGCCAGCACCAGTTCGACAAAGTAGAAATGGTACAAATCGTTCATCCCGAAAAATCATACGACGCACTGGAAGAAATGGTCGGTCATGCCGAAAACATCCTGAAAGCCTTGGAACTGCCCTACCGCGTGATTACCCTGTGTACCGGAGATATGGGTTTCGGCGCGGCAAAAACGTATGACTTGGAAGTTTGGGTACCGGCGCAAAATACCTACCGCGAAATCTCAAGCTGTTCCAACTGCGAAGATTTCCAAGCCCGCCGCATGAAGGCGCGTTTCAAAGACGAAAACGGCAAAAACCGCTTGGTACATACTTTGAACGGCTCTGGTTTGGCGGTCGGTAGAACGCTGGTCGCGGTTTTGGAAAACCATCAAAACGCTGACGGCAGTATCAATATCCCAGCCGCTTTGCAGCCTTATATGGGTGGAGTTGCCAAGTTGGAAGTGAAATAAGCCTTAACCCTGAACATAAATGCCGTCTGAAACTTGGTTCAGACGGCATTCCTTTAAATATCTTCCTGCACTTCATGCCAATTGGGGAAAATTACCGAGCAATAAATAAGGCTTCAGACAATCTTTCGATATCATATTTCACAATCCGACAACCTCCTCTTTCTGTCCCTTCAGCAACGCAATAATTTCTCCTTGCGCAGCAATTTCCCTATCCTTTTGGATAATAATTTCCTCTAAGTGGCGAACAGTCATTTTCAGCTTTTCAAGCTCGAACCCTACAGTATTATCGTTACTGTAATAATTGGCGCTGGTATGGTCATGCGTTTCATTTGCTGACATGGAACGCTTATTTGATAATAAAGTACACCTAGAACTTTGGGTCAAAGTGAAGTCTGGTTGGGCGGACAATGAACGCGCCTTAAGAAGTTTGGGGTATATGGACGAATAAAAACTTGAATAATACTCTATACTATTCTATTATTAGCAAAATTTTTATGTTTGCTAATAAAAACAAGGAGATGGTAGATGAGTATCTATACCTTAAAACCAAAATTTCAGAATTTACTTCGGCCTTTAGTTAGGCAATTAGCAGCAAAAGGCGTAACAGCAAATCAAGTTACGCTAATTGCTTGCCTACTTTCAATTTTATTAGGTGTGGTTCTCGCACTATTCCCGACATCTTCCACTCTTTTCTTCCTTATTCCTATTTGGTTGTTTTTGCGTATGGCGTTAAATGCTGTTGATGGCATGCTAGCACGTGAATTTAATCAAAAAAGTCGATTAGGGGGGTATCTTAATGAAATTACTGATGTCGTCTCTGATGCTGCACTTTATCTTCCTTTTGCTTTTGTTGCACCTTTTGATGGTATTCAAATCTCGAGTATTATTTGGCTTGCCGCGTTAAGTGAGTTATGTGGCATTTTGGGGCAAGTTCAAGGCAAAACTCGTCGTTATGATGGCCCAATGGGTAAAAGCGATCGTGCGTTTGTGTTTGGAGTACTCGGTTTGCTCTATGCGGTGAGTGGTAGTTTGCATTCACTTTTCTGGTGGGTAGCGAATATCCTGATTATCTTGCTCATCGTGACTTGTATTAAGCGAGTAAAAAATGGATTAGCGGAAGTGGCGGAGTAATAGGAGTAAATATGATCGCGAGATTAATCGATTTTTTATTGTGTCGTTTTGCCTCTTTTATTACAGGTGTTCGACCTCAAGCAGCGATAGCTGAACAATCTTCAGAAGGGCATCGTGTCTATTTTGCTAATCATAACAGCCATGGTGATTTCATCTTACTTTGGATTTCATTACCTTATGAAGTGAGAAAACAAACGCGTCCTGTTGCAGGCAAAGATTATTGGACGAAAGGTACAATTCGTCGTTTTCTAGCCAATAAAGTGTTTAATATGTTACTGATTGAGCGTAATAGCCAAGATCCACAAGCGGCAATACAACAAATGACGGAAGCATTGGAGAATGATTCGCTTATTCTTTTCCCTGAAGGAACTCGTAAAACGGATGATGATTTGCCTCTTCAACCCTTTAAAAGTGGTTTGTATTATCTAGCAAAAGAAAATCTTGATTGTGAATTTGTCCCAGTTTGGATTAGTAATATGAATAATGTTTTACCAAAAGGCTTTATTTTACCGATCCCGTTGTTATGTGATCTTTATGTCGGTGAACCATTAAAGATAGGGATAGATGAGACTAAAGGTGAATTTTTAACACGCGCTCAATCGGCATTATTAAGTTTAAACATCAGTGAAAAAGGCAAATCTTAGGAGTAAATGATGACAGAAATATGGCAACTCTTCGGTGGTTTATTTATCGCCTTAATTTTTGCTTCCACCGTGGGATATATTTTAAAACGCAGATCGGGCGTGGATACCCCTAATAGTGTCATTGATAATCTGAATGCACGCATCAATGCTTGGTGGGTGATGATTGGGATTATCTTTATTGCTAGCTTATTGGGTTTTTATGGCGTGATTGTGCTCTTTTTGATTATTTCATTTATGGGATTGCGTGAGTTTCTTTCTCTATTGAATATTCGTCGAGGCGATCATCTTGCACTCGCAGCCTGTTTTTATGTGATCTTGCCATTGCAATATTTTTTAGTCGCCATTGATTGGTTTAGTATGTTTACTATCTTCATTCCAGTATATGGCTTCTTATTTTTACCTATTCTTTCAGCATTACTGGGTGATCCTGCGAATTTCTTAGATCGTTCTACGAAAATTCAGTGGGCATTGATGATTAGTGTATTCTGTATTTCACATATTCCGGCTTTACTGACACTTGATATTTCAGGTTATGAAGGAAAAAATCTTCTATTAATGATTTTTTTAATCTTGGTAGTACAGTCTAGCGATGTGTTGCAATACGTTTGGGGTAAACTCTTCGGTAAACATAAAATTGCGCCAACCTTGTCCCCATCCAAAACGGTAGAAGGCTTTGTCGGTGGTGTATTAAGCGCAAGTTTATTAGGTATGCTACTTCATTGGATGACACCATTTAATGCATGGCAGGCGTTTTTAATGAGTATGTTAATTTGCCTAATGGGATTCTTAGGTGGACTCGTGATGTCAGCAATGAAACGCAGTATGGGAGTGAAAGACTGGGGGAATATGATCAGTGGTCATGGTGGCATTTTAGATCGTATGGATTCGCTTTGTTTCTCTGCGCCAATTTTCTTCCATGTTGTGCGTTATTTCTGGGCTTAGTCATAAATCATGAAATAAAAAAAGAGCGGTTAATTAACCGCTCTTTTTTATTATTGCTGATAAGTTTCCAAGAATCGTGCCAGTTTGCCAATTGCTTCTTCTAATTGGCCTGTATAAGGGAGTGTCACCACACGGAAGTGATCTGGTGAGTGCCAGTTAAAGCCTTTACCATGTACTAAAAGTACTTTCTCTTTACGTAATAAATCGAGCACAAATTTTTCATCACTATGGATGTTGAATTTTTTGATGTCGAGTTTCGGGAACATATACATTGCCCCCATTGGTTTTACGCAGCTAACACCAGGGATTTGAGTGAGCAACTCGTAGGCTTTATTACGTTGTTCAAGTAAACGACCACCAGGTTGAATAAATTCATTAATGCTTTGATAGCCACCTAATGCCGTTTGAATGGCGTGCTGCTAATAAGAAAAAAACATTATGCTCCTGATCGCTTATCAAATCTGACAAATCTATATTAAATATTTGGGCAATCTGATTAAGCTTTTCCAAATAAAGTTTGGTTTCGCCCCTCTCAATTTTGGCATAACCATTGTGGGACATGCCTAATTTTTCCGCCATTTCTTCCTGCGTCCAATTCTTTATTTCACGCATAATCCGGATTTTCCAATTCACATCCATGAATTGTTTCCCTATACGGTTAGTCCTACCCACAGCCGGGCATTTTTTTTGCTCCGACTGTTGCTAGTAAACCTGTCAGAACAATGACACAATTTTAACACTATCTGTCTAACTATCTTGGAGAAATTACTATGAACTTCATACAAAAAACTTTTGGCGGTCTATCTATTGCATATTACACACGTCATTTTATCTTTGGTCTGCTGATTTGTGGACTATTGCTCCTACCCACCGTCTCTGCAGGACAAGGTATTCCAAAAAACACTATTTTCCTAATCATTCTCTGCCAACCTATTTACCCCTATTCACGATTTGTTTATGAGAGCGTAATCAACTATATACTTGGTGAAAATACTTTCTTCGTCAATGCTATACTTCTATTATTGACCAAACTGTTTACCATGTTGTTATGTTGGTTCTTCGCACCCTTTATTGCACCGGTCGGTTTGGCATATCTGTACTTCTACCATTCCAAACAGGAAAAAGATATGCGTTCGTAAAACATTCTCCTATCTGCTGCCAATATGCAAAAACAAATTTCTCAAATACGATTTGGTTGATTTATCTTAAAAATGCCGTCTGAAACTTAGTTCAGACGGCATTTTTTACCCAAACACAAAACTCAATCGCCCATTGCCGCCAGAAGCTCGGCCTGATGTTCGGCAATCAGAGCGTTAGTGATTTCTTCCAAGTCGCCGTCCATCACAAAATCCAGCTTGTGCAGGGTAAGGTTGATGCGGTGGTCGGTTACGCGGCCTTGTGGGTAGTTGTAGGTGCGGATGCGTTCGCTGCGATCGCCGCTGCCGATGAGGGATTTGCGCTCGGCGGCTTCTTTGGCTTGGGCTTCACGTTTTTGCGCGTCGTTCAGGCGGGCGGCTAGGACTTTCATCGCCTGCGCCTTGTTGGCGTGTTGGCTGCGGCCGTCTTGGCATTCGACCACCATGCCTGTGGGCAGGTGGGTGATGCGGACGGCGGAGTCGGTTTTGTTGATGTGCTGACCACCCGCGCCGGATGCGCGGAAGGTGTCGATGCGCAGGTCAGCGGGGTTCAACTCGATGTCTTCCAGTTCGTCCGCTTCGGGCATGACGGCGACGGTGCAGGCGGAGGTGTGGATACGGCCTTGGCTTTCGGTGGCGGGGACGCGCTGCACACGGTGGCCGCCCGATTCGAATTTCAGACGGCTGTACGCACCGAGTCCGACAATACGGGCGATGACTTCTTTATAGCCGCCCAATTCGCTTTCGTTGGCGGAAACGATTTCAACCTGCCAGCGGTTACGCTCGGCGTAGCGGCTGTACATACGCAGCAAATCACCTGCAAACAGCGCGGCTTCGTCGCCACCGGTACCGGCGCGTACTTCGATAAAGATGTTTTTGTCGTCGTCGGCATCTTTGGGCAGCAGCAGTTTTTGCAGTTCGGTATCGAGCGTGTTGATTTTGGCTTTTGCCGCTTCGATTTCTTCGGTGGCAAAGTCTTTCATTTCTGGGTCGGACAGCATTTCTTCGGCATCCGCCAAGTCGCTTTGCGCCAGCTGATAGTTTTGGAAGACTTCGACGACGGGCGTCAATTCGGCGTGTTCGCGGGTGAGTTTGCGGTAATTGTCCATGTCGGACGTAGCTTCGGGCTGACCGAGCAAATGCGTGACTTCTTCCAGTCGGTCGCTGAGTTGTTGTAGTTTTTCTAAGATAGACGTCTTCATAATTCTTCCATAACAAACGCCGCCTGAATGTTCAGACGGCATCAACACTGGATTATTATAATAGGTTTTCCGGATATTCAAAAAGATAATCTTAGATGGATAACCTACCGTCCCAACAGGGCATCGGCATTGCGCTCCGTTACCTTGGCAATCTCTTCTACACAGGTTCCGCGGATTTCCGCAGCAATCTTTGCAATACCCGGAATATTGGCAGGCGTATTAATCTCCTTTTTCAGCATAAACGGGCTGTCGGTTTCCAAGACGAAATCGGTGTCATTCAAGGTTTTGAGGGTTTCGCGTATTTTGCGGGCGTTCGGGTTGAGCAACAACGAACCGATGCCGATTTTGAAATCCAGTTTCGTCAACACGCGCGCTTCTTCCGCGCTGCCTGAGAAGGCGTGAACGATGCCGCCTTGGGCAAAGCCTGTCTGTTTAACGGCGGCGGTGATGTCGGCGGTGGCTTTGAGATTATGGATAATCACGCGGCGGCGCAGGGTTTGTGCGATGGCAAGCTGGCGGCTGAAGACTTGGATTTGCCGTTCGCGCTGCCGCGGCGTTTGGGTTTTGTCGTAAAAATCCAAGCCGATTTCGCCGACCCATGCCGTCGAACGTGCTTTCAATGCTTGTTCCAAATGCCGGAAATCCGGTTCGGAAACGTCGTCTGAAAACCAAGGATGGATGCCGAGCGCGATATGGATGTTGCCCCAAAGCGGATTTTCGGACGCCCTTTGTGCCAAATCCTCCACGTCCTGCCAATCCTGCGGCCGAGTCGCGGGAACGATAAACTGCCCTACTCCAGCCTCCCGCGCTGCGGTCAAAATGTGCGGCAGGTTTTCGCGTAAGGCGGGATCGGCGAGATGGCAGTGGGTGTCGGTGAAGTTCATTTCGATTTCACAATAATTGCAGTCTTACCAACTCTTTTTTTACATCTTCCGCACCCCAGCCTTGCGATACGGCGAGGGTCATGAGCGCGGTGGCGGTTTCGAGGTTGCATTTGCCGCCGTTGATGATGCCTGAGTTGCGGAACGCATTGCCTTGCGCGTAAACGGCGGCAGTTCTGCCTTGTCGGACTTGGCTGATGTTGAGCAACAATTTGCCTTGCTGCGTAAAGTCTTGCACGGCGCGGATGAAACCTTCATCTGCGGGGGTGTTGCCGTGTCCGTAGCTTTGCAGGATAAGGGCGTGGGCGGGAAGCTGTCCGAGTCCGTCTGCAAGTTCTTTGACCGCAAAGCCGGGGATAAGCGTGCGGACGGCGATTTTTGCCTGTGGGTCGGGATAGCGGATTTTGAGGTCGTCTGAAACATCCACCGCGTCTTGGGACGGGATGCGGACATTGTGCCAGCCTTGTGTTTCATCCCATTCGGCGATGGCGCCGAAATGCGGATTGTCGAAGCCTGCGGCGGTTTCGGTGCTGACTTTGCTGCTGCCGACGGCGGGATACAGTTTACCGTCAAACGCGATAACGGTTTGTTTGAGCTTGAGGCTGAAGGCGGCAATGGCGGTGGAGAGGTTGCGCGGGGCATCGCTGTTTTCGGCGGCGTAAGGCCATTGGGAACCGGTCAGGACAATCGGCTTGCCCAAGCCTTGCAGGGCGAGCGCAAGGAGATTGGCGGTGTACGCCATGCTGTCCGTGCCGTGCAGTATCAGGATACCGTCGCATGAAGGGAGTTTGGCGGCAATGATGTCCAGCCAGTCGCGCCAGTGTTGCAGGGTGACGGAGGAGGAATCAATCAAGGGATTGCAGACGTGCCACTCGAAGTCGAGGACGTCTGAAAAAGGGGAAAGGGCTTGGCTGACCAGTGCAGTATCGGGGCGCAGGCCTTCGCTGCTTTGGGTCATGCCTATGGTGCCGCCTGTGTAGAGGACGAAGATTTTTTGTTTCATGGACATCATCGGGTCGTCTGAAAATAATGATGCGGCTTATTTAACTATATTTCAGGCTGGCTGGCAATTTGGCGGCACGGACGGTTTTCAGACGGCCTTCAAATGAAAAAGCACCCAAGGGCTGTCGATATTTGATTTTCCAGGTGGATTTTTATTCACAAAATAGGAGAGCCGCAACAAGCTTGAATCCCTTGTGAGGTTCCCAACACGGAAGATACCGCTTTGTGGATTAAAAAACACGGAAACTATTGAATATCGGCAACCTATTTAGATGCTTGATTTTATTGTTCGCTTTGCGCGGCTTTTTTGGCTGCCTTGGCGGCTTTGCGTTGCGCCCGCTTTTCTTTCAATTTGCTGCGGTAAAACTGGATACGTTGGCGTTTTTTCCACCAAATCCAAGCAACGACGGCCGCACCTATACCCAAGATAACGAAAATACCCGATTGCAGGCTGTGCATTTTCGCCATCAGCCAATCGATGTTGTGCGCACCGTATTCGCCCAGATAAATCCAAATAGGGACGGAAATCAGCGCGGCCAGTCCATCCATAATGATAAAACGCAAGTATGAAACCTTGCGGCTGATACCGGCTGTAACAAATACGGCCGTTCTCAAACCGGGCAGGAAACGGGCGACAAATAAGACCCAGTTACCGTATTTGTCGAATTTTTCCTGAACTTGCTCATAACGTTTCGGCGTCATGATACGCGCAATAGGTTTGAACCTTAGGATTTTCTGCCCCCAAATTCGTCCGGCGGCGAACATGATGCCGTCCCCAACCAATACGCCGAGCATACCGACTGCAAACATAATATGCGGATTGGTATAACCCATACCCGAAATCACGCCGCCTGTTACCAAGGTCAAATCCTCGGGAATCGGCACGCCGAAACCGCAAATGACCAATACAAAAAAAACAGCCGCATAACCGTATTCGACAAAAAAGGCTTCTAAAAAAGCAAACATGGCGGATATTCCATTGTCGGAGATAAAAAGTCAGAACAAACCGAAACATTTTCTACATGAAGCAGGCATTCTATCAAAGATTATGCCGTCTGAAAGCGGAAAAAAGGCAGATTCGCGCATCCTCCGCATGTTCAGACGGCATTTAAACAGAAAACCGGCCGGTTCTGAAAACGGTTTTTCCTGATTTTGCCTAAATGCTGCCGATGGCGGAAGCAATACGTTCCGCCCCTTCGCGCGCCCAATCGGCCTGTCGTGCCTCAACCATCACACGCACGACGGGTTCAGTTCCCGAAGCGCGCAACACAACCCTTCCTTTGCCTTCGAGTTCTTTTTCCACTTCGGCCAACACGTCTTTCGAAGCCTCCTGCCATTTCTGACCTTTTTGGATGCGCACGTTAATCATAGTTTGCGGATACGGCTGCCAGTCGGCGCAAACGGTGGCGAGATCTTGGTTCAGGATTTGCAGCGCCGCCAAAACTTGCAGCGCGGAAATAATGCCGTCGCCGGTGTTGTGTTTGTCCATGCACAAAATATGGCCGCTGGCTTCGCCACCGATGAGCCAGCCGCGTTGGTTCAGCTGTTCCAACACATAGCGGTCGCCGACTTTGGCGCGGCAGAAATCGACGCCCTGCTCTTTCAGGGCGATTTCCATCGCCATATTGGTCATGACCGTGCCGACCACGCCGCCGATGTTGATACCTTCTCGGGCGCGGGCTTTGGCGATGACGTAAATCAGGCTGTCACCGTCGTAAACCTTACCGTTTTTATCGACCATCATCAGGCGGTCGCCGTCGCCGTCTAAGGCGATGCCGTAGTCGGCTTCATGCTGTAAAACGGCGGCCTGGAGTGTCTTGGTATAAGTCGCACCGCATTTTTCGTTGATGTTGTAGCCGTTGGGTTCGTCGCCGATGCTGACGACCTGTGCGCCCAGTTCGTGAAACACCTTGGGTGCGACACCGTACCCCGCGCCGTTGGCGGTATCGATAACCAACTTCAAACCCCGAAGGTCGGAATGGCTGGGAAAGGTGGATTTGCAAAACTCGATATAGCGGTCGTCCGCACCGCTGATGCGGCGGGCGCGTCCGAGACGGGCGGACGGTTGGGTTTTCATTTCGCCGTCGATTTTGGCTTCGATTTCCAACTCGACTTCATCGGAAAGTTTCACGCCGCCTTCGGCGAAGAATTTGATGCCGTTGTCGGAATAGGCGTTGTGCGACGCGGAAATCATCACGCCGGCGGACAGGCGCAACGCGCGGGTCAGATAAGCCACGCCGGGCGTAGGCAGCGGACCGGTTTGGATAACGTTGACACCTGCGGCGGTAAAACCTGCCACCAAAGCGGCTTCCAGCATATAACCGGAAATACGCGTATCCTTGCCAATTAAAACGGTCGGTTTCTGGTCGGTGTCGTGCTGAACCAAAACCTGCCCCGCCGCATAGCCAAGTTTCAATACAAAATCGGGCGTAATCGGAAACTGCCCGACTTCGCCGCGCACGCCGTCCGTGCCGAAATATTTTTTTGCCATGTGTTGCTCCGAGAATATGAACCGTTGTCCGAGATTATACAGTCAGTTTATGCCTTGCTGTCTGCACCGTTGATGCCGTCTGAAGCCGCCCCGTCCTTTTCAGACGGCATGAAGTATGTGAACCGCTGTTTACAGATTGATGCCCAACGCTTCCCACACCTTCAACGCATCCGCTGTCGCCTTCACATCATGCACCCGCACGATTTGCGCGCCGCGCGCTACGGAAGCCAACGCTGCCGCCACGCTGCCGTGTACGCGTTCCGCCGCATTTGCCTCGCCGGTCAGCTCGCCTATCGTGCTTTTGCGCGATACGCCGATGAGCAGCGGAAAACCTGTTTCCGCCATCAATTCGGGCAAATGCCGCATCAGCGCGATATTGTGTTGCAAGGTTTTGCCGAAGCCGGAGCCGAAGCCGGGGTCGAGTATGATGCGTTGCGGTGCGATGCCTGCCGCGATACATTCCGCTGAGCGCGCTTTCAAATACCGCGCTACTTCACCGACAACATCTTGATATTTCGGATTAATCTGCATGGTTTTGGGCAAACCCTGCATGTGCATCAGGCAAATGCCCGTGTCCGCCTGACGCGCCAGCAATTCGACCGCGCCTTCATCGGTCAACGCCGCCACATCGTTAATAATATCGATGCCGCCGAGTGCCAACGCTTTTTCCATAACCACCGTGCGGCGCGTGTCCAAACTAACGGGAACGCCCCACCCCGCCACTTCTGCCAATACAGGCTCAACCCGCGCCCATTCTTCTTCAGGCGAAACATAATCCGCACCCAGCCGCGTCGATTCGCCGCCGATGTCGAGAATGTCCGCACCCTCTTTCAAAAGCCGTTCGGCATGCGCCAAAGCTGTTTGGGCGTTTTGCGAATACGCGCCGCCGTCGGAAAAAGAATCGGGCGTGAGATTCACGATACCCATGATTTTCGGTTTGTCCAAACCGATTTCAAACCGTCCTGCCTGCCAAACGCATCCGACCATATCCGTGCCTCCTGAATAAAAAGCAAATTATATGCCATCTGAACAAAACTTGTCCGTTTCAGACGGCATCGGTATTTCAAAAAAGTATCTTACAGAATCCGCCGCCGTATGAAACATACACTGCCCCTGCAAACGCGGCAACACCCGCGATACCTGATCCGGCGGTATGCCTGCTTATGGACATTACCCCTTTATACAAGATAATCCGCCCGCACAAAATAGGATTTCTACAAGCCGTGTTATACTGTGGCGTGTTTTACAGACTTTTCAGGCTATGGATTTATTATCGGTCTTCCACAAATACCGTCTGAAATATGCGGTAGCCGTGCTGACGATACTGCTTTTGGCAGCAATCGGGCTGCACGCTTCCGTATATCGCATCTTCACACCTGAAAACATCCGAAGCCACCTCCAACAAAGCATTGCCCATACGCACCGGAAAATCTCGTTTGATGCGGATATACAGCGCAGGCTTCTGCCCCGGCCGACCGTCATCCTGAAAAACCTGACCATTACCGAACCCGACAGCGACCGAACCGCTGTCTCCGTCAAAGAAACCAAAATCGGATTGAGCTGGAAAAATCTGTGGTCGGATCAGATACAGGTTGAAAAATGGGTGGTTTCGGGTGCGGAACTTACCCTGACGCGCGATGGGAAAGGCGTTTGGAACATCCAAGACCTGATCGACAACCCAAAACGCAAAGCCTCGGTAAACCGCATCATTATCGAAAACAGCACCGTCCGTCTCGACTTCCTGCAAGAGCGGTTTACCCTGAAGGAAGTCCGCCTCAACCTGCAATCCCCCGTTTCATCGGGACAACAGTTTGAAAGTTCGGGCATACTGACAAGCGAAAACCTGTCTGCCTCATGGAAAAGCAAAGGGCTTTTCATTTCAGACGGCATCAATCCGCCCGAAATCTCACCGTTCCATTTCGAAGCCGAGACCGCACTAAACGGGCACGGCATTACCGTTTCCACCACCGGCAACCCCACTATCCGTTTTAACGCCGGCGGACCGGATGCGGCCAACCTCAGCCTGCGTGCCGACACCGCCTTCCACAACCTCCACCTGACCGCCCAAATCCCTACGCTGGCACTCAGGAACAACAACATCAAAATTGAAACCGTCAACGGGACATTTACCGCTACCACCAACGACGGGAATTCCCAATGGGGCGGATCGTTCAAACTCGATAAGGCCAAACTTCACCCCAGTATCGGCAACATCGGTAACGCCGAAATCTCCGGCAACGTCAAAACACCCCGCCTTCAAACCAACTTTTCCCTCGGTTCACCATTGGTTTGGAGCCGGAATAACGGTCTGGAGGCACCGCGCCTGCATGTATCAACCCTTCAGGATACCGTCAACCGCCTGCCGCAACCCCGTTTCATCAGCCGGCTCGACGGTTCGATGTCCATAAAAAACCTTCATCAGTGGCATGCCGAATTCAACGGTTCGTTCGACCGCCAAACCGTTGCCGCGAAATTCAGATACACGCATGAAGACGCACCGCACCTGGAAGCCGCCGTCGCACTGCAAAAATTGAACCTGACCCCCTATCTTGACGACGTGCGACAACAAAACGGCAAAATATTTCCCGACACCCTCGGCAGGCTGTCCGGAGATATCGAAGCCCACCTTAAAATCGGCAATGTCCAACTTCCCGGCCTGCAACTGGACGATATGGAAACCTACCTCCACGCCGACAAAGGCCATATTGCGCTCAGCCGTTTCAAGTCAGGGCTTTACGGCGGCCATACCGAAGGCGGCATCAGCATCGCCAACACCCGTCCCGCCACTTACCGCCTGCAACAGAATGCAAGCAACATCCAAATCCAACCGCTGCTGCAAGACCTGTTCGGCTTCCACAGCTTCAGCGGCAACGGCGATGCGGTCATCGACCTGACCGCGAGCGGCGAAACCCGAAAAGAGCTTATCCGCTCGCTTCAAGGCAGCCTGTCGCTGAATATTTCCAACGGCGCATGGCACGGTATCGACATGGACAATATCCTGAAAAACGGCATTTCGGGCAAAACTGCCGACAATGCCGTACCCAGCACACCCTTCCACCGATTCACGCTCAACAGCGAAATTTCAGACGGCATCAGCCGCCACATCGATACCGAACTCTTCTCCGATAGCCTCTATGTTACCAGCAACGGCTATACCAATCTGGATACGCAGGAATTGTCTGAAGATGTCCTTATCCGCAACGCCGTCCATCCGAAAAACAAACCGATTCCCCTGAAAATCACCGGTACGGTGGACAAGCCGTCCATTACCGTCGATTACGGCAGGCTGACCGGCGGCATCAATTCGCGCAAAGAGAAACAGAAAATCCTCGAAGATACCCTGCTGGAACAATGGCAGTGGCTCAAACCTAAAGAACCGTAAATACCCTGCGTACAAAAATGCCGTCTGAAACACCCCCGCGCTTCAGACGGCATTACCGTAAAACCTACAACCCCAATTCCCCCCAAATCTCATCAATCTTAGCCGTAACCGCAGGGTCTTTTTTGATTACTCGTCCCCATTCGCGGTCGGTTTCACCCGGCCATTTGTTGGTCGCATCCAAACCCATTTTGCCGCCGAGTCCGCTGACGGGGCTGGCGAAGTCGAGATAATCGATGGGCGTGTTTTCTACCAAAACAGTGTCGCGTACGGGGTCCATGCGCGTGGTTACCGCCCAGATGACTTCTTTCCAGTCGCGTACGTTCACATCATCATCAACCACGATGATGAATTTGGTGTACATAAACTGTCGCAGGAACGACCAGCAGCCCATCATCACGCGCTTGGCATGGCCGGCGTATTGTTTTTTCATGCTAACCACCGCCATGCGGTAGGAACAGCCTTCGGGCGGCAAGTAGAAATCGGTGATTTCGGGGAACTGCTTTTGCAAGAGCGGTACGAACACTTCGTTCAACGCCACGCCCAAAACGGCAGGCTCATCAGGCGGTTTGCCCGTGTAGGTGGAATGGTAAATCGGATTTTCACGCATGGTAATGCGTTCGACCGTAAATACAGGGAAATGGTCCTGCTCGTTGTAATAGCCCGTGTGGTCACCGTATGGACCTTCCAACGCGGTCTCGTTTGGATGGATGACGCCTTCCAACACGATTTCTGCACGGGCAGGCACTTGCAAATCGTTGCCGATACATTTCACCAGCTCCGTCCGTGAACCGCGCAGCAGTCCGGCAAACTGGTATTCGCTCAAGGTATCGGGAATGGGTGTTACCGCGCCCAAAATGGTGGCAGGGTCGCAGCCGAGCACGACGGCGACAGGATAGGGCGTATCGGGATTGAGTTTACGAAATTCCTGATAATCCAGCGCGCCGCCGCGATGCGACAGCCAGCGCATAATCAGCTTGTTTTTGCCGATGAGTTGCTGGCGGTAAATGCCGAGATTTTGGCGTTTTTTGTGCGGACCGCGCGTTACGGTCAAGCCCCACGTTACCAGCGGCGCAATGTCTTCCGGCCAGCAATGCTGAATCGGGAGTTTATACAAATCAACGTCTTCACCTTCCCACACGATTTCCTGACACGGAGCGTTTTTCACCACGTTCGGCGCCATGCTCCAAATATCTTTCAGTAATGGCAGTTTGGAAAACGCGTCTTTAATGCCTTTGGGCGGTTCGGGTTCTTTCAGATACGCCAGCGTCTGCCCGATTTCGCGCAGCTTGGACACGCTGTTTGCACCCATGCCCATCGCCACACGTTCGGGCGTACCGAACAGGTTTGCCAACACGGGATAATCGTAACGCGTACCATCGGGCTTAATCGGGTGTTCAAACAACAACGCTGGCCCTTCGGCACGCAGCACGCGGTCGGCGATTTCGGTCATTTCCAAATGCGGGGAAACGGGATGCGCGACGCGCTTGAGTTTGCCCTGCTGCTCGAGCATGGCGATGAAGTCACGTAGGTCTTTGTATTTCATGTTGATCCTCATTTGAGGCCGTCTGAAAACCGAATTTTGGACTTCAGACGGCCTGAATCATAGATTGCAATATAGCTTCAGGGCATTCGTTGTTTTCGGCAAAAAAACAATATTCATCATATGGGTTGTGGATACCGAACTTCCAGCCCTTGTAACCGAAATCTATCCACGTTTCGCCCGTAACCCAATCCGATACGAAGTCGGTAAGCATTCCGCCGAAATGGACAATTTTCCGCAGCAGGCTCGACGGCGGGCAGGTTTGCGGCAGTTGCAGGAACAGGCGGGAGCCGTTGTGCATGGTTTCGTTCAATAGAGGGCGGTTTGTCATTTGGTCCTTAATAGTCTGCCCCGGATGCCGCCTCTATCCTTGCCTGCGCTTCGGCATATTCTATGCCGTTATAAAAGTCGTGTACCAGCGGATGTTCGCCGCTTTGATGAAGTTGCAGCAGGGGACGTCGGTTGTCGGACTGGGTAACGACATTGCAGTGCAGACCGAAGGTGTCGGTTTCATAAGGGGGCAGCCAGTTGCATATCATGCCGAAATAAACGACGTTTTCCGGATTGTCGTGAAAGTGGCTTTGATAGTCGTTAAAACTCTTTTCGCTGACAGATACCCACACCCCGTATTCCAGCGTTTCCTCATGCCCGATAATCGGAATAAGCAGCACCGCGCGGATAAAACGGTCGGTTTGGTCGGGATAGCAGATGATGCAGAAATCAGAATCGCATTCTGCTTGATAAGCAATGCGTTCTTCTTCACTGAGTTGATTATAGGGATCGGGAATGGCAAAACCGATTGCCGGCATATCTTCATGTTTTTCACCGCAGGAAGTGCAAGTGTGCATAAGGTTTCAGACTTTCAAAACAAGTTTGCGGTAAAGCCATTCGCCGGCAAACAATATCCCCATCAATACATAAGCAATCACGCCGGTATAAACCGCCCACCAATCGTATCGCCCCAACCAGGCCAACAAAGCGGCAAGCGTCCCGTTGATTATAAAAAATACGCACCAAACCTGCGTTACCCAGCGGGTATAGCGCACGGCTTGCCCGGGGAGTTCCGGCTGTTGCAAACGCGCGAGCCTTTCTATGACCGTCTGTTTGGCAAACAGGCTTCCCCCGAACACCGCCAACATCATCAAATTAACGAGGACAGGATACCAATACATTGAATCACGCCGCCCGAACACCAATACTGAGGCAAAAAACAGTGTAATAAACAAAGCCGTATAACGCTGTTGGGGAAATTTGACAGTCAGAGCGCGCAGAAGCCACAACCCGCACATCGACGCCGCCAGCCAGACAAACCACCCTGCCTCCCTGCCGTAATACCACAAAGCGGGATAGGCAATACTCGATACGGTCAGAAAAATATGTCCGAAAAAACCGGGTCTCATTTTGAATCCGCACGAACGTTTTCAGACGGCATCCGATAAAACATGCCGTCTGAAAAATAATTAGAAATACCCGATTAGCCAGCCTGAATCTTCAATACCGCCTGTACCACGTCGTTGACGGTGCGGACATTGCGGAAATCTTCAGCCTGCAGCTTGCGGCCGGTTTCACGCTTGATACGGTCAATCAGGTCGATGGCATCGATGCTATCGATTTCCAAATCTTCGTAAAGATTGGTATCGGGCGTAATCCGTTCCGGTTCGATTTCAAACAACTCGGTCAGGGTGTCCCGCAACAACCGGTAGATTTCTTGTTCGGTCATATGTTTCATCCTTATGCTTGACGGTTTTTGACAAAGGCGGCGAGTGTTTTGACATTGGCAAAATGTTCGCGCAAGTTGTCCTGCTCACCGTCCAGGCGGAAACCAAAATGTTTTTGTACCGCCAAGCCTAATTCCAGCGCATCGACGGAATCCAAGCCCAACCCTCCGTCGCCGAACAGCGCATCTTCGCTGCCGATGTCGGCGGCGGTTATATCCTCCAAAGCCAAACTGTCGATAATCAGTTGCTTGATTTGGGCTTCCAAGTCGTTCATATGGTTTTCCTTGTAAAATAATCTTGCAGATATTCATTCAGCCGCCGAGCCGCAATCGGCAACGGTTTTTCGGCGAGCCAATCTTGAGGGAGGATGTCGTCTCCGACCGTAATTTCATACCGTATCCGTTTCGAAGGAATTCGGTACCACGGCTGTCCTTTTTTAAAATTAGGCGGATTCATTTTGATACATACAGGCGTAATCACTTCGGCATACCGCAGTCCCAAAGAAACCGCGCCCCGGTTCATCTTGACCCGTCCGTCCCACCCCGTTCTCGTTCCTTCAGGGAACACCAGCAGGCTCTGCCCGCTATCAAAAACCGCCTTTACTGTTTCCAGCATTGCTTCCGACTCTTCGTTCGGAATATAGCCCGCACCTTTAATCTGGCTGCTCATTGCCGGATTGTGCTGCAAATCTTTCTTCACAATGCAATTCATTTCGGGCACATGACTGACAAGCAGCACCACATCCAACAGAGACGGATGGTTTGCCAAAATCAACTGTCCCGGTCGGTTGAGTTTTTCAATACCCTTGAACTCTACATCCAACACACCCGACCATTTCAGATAAGCGACAAACAAACGCCAAGATGTTCCGATAATCCGGCGCGCCGCCAATTGGCGGGCGACAGACCTCGAAGTGCCATTCAAAGTATAAGGCAGCAAAACCAATTTCAGCATTACACCGCCGACACCAAAAATCACAAACCCGAACAAAGTCGCCAAAAAACGGCGGCAATAATCCAATTTATCCATTCCGCTGCCACAACCATTCACGATTGCGATATACCCGGCGACATTCCTGATTGCCATTCAGTAAAAAACGCACCCATTCCAAACCGCTCCAATATGCCTCGGACAGCATACCGGTTTCAGACGGCATATCGTCCGAAGCAGACAAAGTCAGGCTGTAACGCGTCCCTTTGGTCAGAACCATCGCCAAAGCATAAGCAAACGGCGCGCGCGTTGCCGATACGGCATATCCTTCTGGCAGCGGATCGTCCGCCACCAAAACCAAAACCGACCCGAATCCCTCTTCCAACAGGGACACCGCTTCTGCCAAAGCCGTCTCCACACCATCGGCACACACGGCCAATGCCGTCTGCTCACTCATATCCTGCCTCAATATCGACCATTGCCCCGCCGTCGCATTGTGCACCGACAAACCGAACGAAGTCGGTGAAACGGTTTGCGATTTCAACAGTTCCAACCACAAATCGAAACTACGCGCCATTTCCCCATCGTGCGAGGCATAAACTACCGGACTACCGGGATAAGCGGAGGCAATGTCCCAAGCCGCATCACATACCAAACGCGCCGCCTTACTCAAACGGCGGCGCTGCATAGCGGGCAGGAACGGCAATTCCGGCTTGACATCTGGCAAACCGTCGACGAAACCCGGACATTCCGCCCACTGCCTCCACTGGGCCATATTGCACATTTTGCTACCTGAAACTCGCCATGCGGAGATGTCGAAGCGAAACCGGCAAATGATAGACGGCATGGTTTCTTTCAAAAATTTACACTATGCCACATTCTAACCAAAGCCTATCTGCCTGACAATGCCGAAAGCCAAACACATTGCCGCCCCTTTTTCCTGACAGGCGCCATCTCCGTAGCAGACAGCCACATTAGCCTGAATTTACATTTATCACTATAATGCCGATATTTGTGTGCCGCCCTACCGCAACAGATGAATACACTGCCAGAATGCCCGATTACCGACACAGCCTCCCTGCTGCCGCACAGCGGACGCATGGTTCTGATAGACCGTATTAACCGATACGGCGATTATTTTGTCGAAGCAGTGACGCAGATAAGGTCCGACCACATCCTTTTGGTCGACGGCATGCTGCCCTACACGGCATTTATCGAACTGATGGCACAGGCTGTCGGTGCATATGCCGGCATCCAAGCCCGAAAAAACGTACAACCGGTCCGGCTCGGATTCCTGCTCGGCACGCGCAAACTTGAAATTTTTACCCAATCCGTCCCTGTCGGAACACATTTGCTGGCAACAGCGCATATGTCTATTCAAGACGTCGGGGGTATGGGTGTGTTCGACTGCGAACTGCGTTGGACGGACGCACCGGAAACTTTGTCCGAAACACTCCCTTCAGACGGCATTTTGGCACGCGCCTCATTGAACGTGTACAGTCCCGAACACCCTGCCGAAACAACTTAATGCCGTCTGAACAGGCACACACATACGGAGAACAACCATGACCGAAACCGTCCTGATTACCGGCTCAAACAGAGGCATAGGCAAAGCTGTCGCACTCGGTTTGGCAGAAGACGGCTTTGATATCGTCGTCCATTGCCGCAGCCGCCGCGATGAAGCCGAAGCCGTAGCGGAAGAAATCCGCGCTTTGGGCAGACAGGCAAGGGTGTTGCAGTTTGACGTGTCTGACCGCGCAGCCTGCCGCGATATTTTGACTGCCGACATCGAAGCAAACGGCGCGTATTACGGCGTAGTGTTAAACGCCGGACTGACGCGCGACAATGCCTTCCCCGCGTTTTCAGACGACGATTGGGATTTGGTGCTGCGAACTAATTTGGACGGTTTTTATAATGTATTGCACCCGTTGACCATGCCGATGATACGCCGCCGCAAAGCCGGGCGGATTGTGTGCATGGCGTCGGTGTCCGGTTTGACGGGCAACCGCGGTCAGGTCAATTACAGCGCGTCCAAAGCGGGCTTGATCGGCGCGGCGAAAGCCTTGGCGGTCGAACTGGCGAAACGCAAAATCACCGTCAACTGCGTAGCGCCGGGTTTGATCGATACAGACATTGTCGATGAAAATGTACCCGTCGAAGAAATTTTGAAAGCCGTCCCCGCAGCGCGTATGGGACTACCGGAAGAAGTAGCGCATGCGGTGCGCTTCCTGATGGATGAAAAAGCAGCGTATATTACGCGCCAAGTGATTGCGGTGAACGGAGGTTTGTGTTGAATACCAGAAGAGTCGTAGTAACAGGCATAGGCGGCATTACCGCCTTCGGTCGTGACTGGCACAGCATTCAGACGGCATTCAAAGCCGAAAAAAACGCCGTCAAATATATGGATTGGCACGAACGTTTCCCCGAATTGGAAGCGCAACTGGGTGCGCCGATTGAAAATTACGCGCCGCCGAAACATTGGACGCGCAAACAGCTCAGAAGTATGGGGCGCGTGTCGTACCTGTGCGTCGATGCGGCGGAGCAGGCTTTGACGGATGCCGGTTTGCTCGGGGACGAAAGCATTACCGACGGACGGATGGGCGTTGCCTGCGGCTCTTCCAGCGGCAGCACCAAAGACATCGGAGATGTGGGCGAATTATTGCTGACCGGCACGTCGCACAACTTCAGTGCCAACACCTATGTACGCATGATGCCGCATACGACCGCCGCCAATATTGGCATCTTTTTCGGATTGAAAGGACGCATCATCCCGACATCAAGTGCGTGTTCGTCCGGCAGCCAAGGCATAGGTTATGCCTACGAAGCCATCAAATACAGTCTGACCGATATGATGTTGGCGGGCGGAGGCGAAGAATTTTGTCCGTCCGAAGTTTATGTTTTCGACTCGCTTTATGCCGCCAGCCGCCGCAACGGAGAACCGGAAGAAACCCCGCGCCCATACGACGCGAACCGCGACGGCCTGGTCATCGGCGAAGGTGCAGGGATTTTTGTGCTGGAAGAGTTGGAACACGCCAAACGGCGCGGTGCGAAAATTTACGCCGAACTCGTCGGCTACGGCGCCAACAGCGACGGCAGCCACGTTACCCAGCCGCAAAAAGAAACCATGCAGAAATGTATGGAACTTGCACTGCAAGATGCAGGTATTACGCCCGATAAAATCGGCTATGTAAACGGGCACGGCACAGCAACCGAAAAAGGCGATATCGCCGAAACGCTGGCGACTGAAGCTGTATTCGGGTTTGTGCCCATCAGTTCGCAAAAAAGCTATTTGGGACACACGCTCGGAGCGTGCGGCGCTCTGGAGGCGTGGTTCTCGATTGAAATGATGAACGGCGGCTGGTTTGCACCGACACTGAACTTGAACGACATTGATCCGCGCTGCGGCAAGGTGGACTATATTTTAAGCGGCGGACGTGAAATCCAAACCGATTACGTGATGAGCAACAATTTTGCCTTCGGCGGCGTGAATACCTCGCTGGTGTTCAAACGTTGGAAGAACGGATAAAACAGGCGGCATTGACGGCAAGCTGCCGTATGGCAACGGTAAAATGACGCTTTACGGGTTTATTTGCCGCCTATGCGCTCGATCCGTACAAGCTCCCGATAAGACTCCATTCCGCAATATTGCCACTCCAATTCGGCAGCTCCGCGCCACACGCAGGCGATAACCATACTGCCGCACCAGACGGCGCTGACCGCGTGCCAGCCGGCTTCACTGCCCGCACGCAAGCCGTAAACCGAGGAACCGTCTGTCCGATAACCGACTTTTGCCATATCTTGCGGAAAATCCAAACCGCAGGCTTTAAGCAGAGCCTCCTTGATACACCACAAACGGTAAAATGTTTCCCCGTCCCAGCCGGAACGTCCCAACAGGATTTGCTCCTCAGGTGAACAAACCCACTCGGAGAGCGCGCAGAAATCACGCGGGCGGACAGCCTCGATATCGACACCGCAAACCATGTCGCCATCACACACCAAAACTGCCGCGTACCCGTTGCTGTGCGAAAGCGACCGTACCTTGCCTCCTTGTTGCTTTAAAAACCGGCTGACCTGCCAATCCGTCCGTCCTGCCAATTTCGGCGCATGCAGCAAACGCGCCCTGTCCTCATCATCCAGACAGGATTCCCGATAAGCGGTGGCGGCCGACTCATCGGCAAGGCGGCACTGCAATACTGCTTTTTTATCCGGCACGACACCCTCCGTTCTGCCATTTGGAATATATGACCCGAATGTTTGACATCCATCCCTCCGACGGCACACCGATTGCCCTAGACCCATTGTGGACCCGCGCCGATTTTATACGCACGGTACATACCCTGTCGTTAAAATTAACGCAAAACAACATCCGTTCGGCGGCATTGTGGTTTGACGATGCCGCACTGTTCGCATGTGCATTGCTTGCCGTTTGGCGCAGCGGCGGCAAAGCCCTCCTGCTGCCGAATACCGCACCCGGAAACCTGACTTGGGCGAAATCCGCACAAATCCTGTTGACCGACACCGATATTGTTTCAGACGGCATCAGCGTTTGGCAAATACCAACCCCTTCCGACGGCATGCCGTCTGAAAACCGCATACCGAAAACATTGGACATCCCGCCCGAATCAGAAGTGCATTTGCGCACGTCAGGTTCCGGCGGAGAAGCCAAGACGATCGTTAAAACCGCTGCACAAATAGAATCGGAAGCCCGTGCGCTGGCTTCGGCAATCCCGTTCGGACGCGGCAAAACCGCCGTCCTCGGCAGCGTATCCCCCCAACACATGTATGGGTTCACCTTCCGCTTCGCGCTTCCGCTGCTAATGGGGTGGACCATGATCCGCAGGCAAAACGCCTATCCCGAACTGCTGCTGTCGGCAAGCCTGAACGTGCCGTCCGATTATCAAAATGTCTGGATTGCCAGCCCGGCACTGCTCAACCGTTTCGGCGAAAATCGGGATTGGGCGGCGTTAAACGGAAGGATAGACGGCATCGTTTCCGCAGGTGGGGAACTCCCCCCGGAAACTGCCACCCTGTTGGAACAATATGCAGTCCGCCCTTACGAGGTTTACGGCAGTACGGAAACCGGCATCATTGCATCACGCCGGAAACAAACCTTATGGCAACCGTTCCCCAACGTCTCCGTCCGCAATACCGGCAAATCGGTGGAAATATCCTCGCCGTGGACAAATGGCTTGCAATACATTGCCGACTGCATCGAAACACACGAAGGCGGTTTTGTCCTGCTGGGCAGGCAGGACAGGATAATCAAACTGGCAGACAAACGCATCTCGCTCAACCAAATCGAACACGAATTACTGAAACACCCCTGGATTGCCGACGCACATTGCGCCCTGCATCCGGAACACGGGCGCATTGCCGTTTGGGCGGCATTGGGCGAGGAAGGCATTGCCGCATGGTGCGCCCGGGGACGTGCCGCCGTTATCGCCGCACTCAGGCAACACCTTGCGAAAACGCAAGATACGGCTGCCCTTCCGCGCTACTGGCGTTTTACAGACCGTCTGCCGCGCAACGGACAAGGAAAAATTACCGCAGCGGACTTTCAGACGGCATTGACAGAACCCGCAGCCCCCCGATGGCATATCTTGCCGCCCGAAGGAAACCGATTACGCTATCAAACCCGCGTACCGCTGGATTTACCCTATTTCGGGGGGCATTTTTCCACCTTTCCCCTCGTCCCCGGCGCAATCGAATTGGAATGGATACGCCGGCTCGCCGCACAGCACCCCTTCGGCAGGCAAAACATTATCCGTATCGAAAACCTGAAATACCAGCAATTTATCCGTCCATATGACGACATTTCCGTAGAACTCGGATACGATGCCGATAAAAACAAACTGTCGTTTAAAATCCAAAAACAGGATGCCGTCTGCTCCTCGGGGAAGATGGTATTCGACACATTACCGGACAATTCCAACCAAACCACAAGGGAGGAACCATGAACCTTTTCCATAACCTCAAGCAACGTTACAGCTACGAAAGGCTTTCTGCCGGCGAGGCACAACGCCTTGCCCAAGAAATTGCGTTTGCCCCGGTCGTTTTCCAAGTTTCACGGCTGATGGTGAAATTCGGCATCCTGCAACTGCTCAACCAAAACCCGGACGGCCTGACACAAGCAGAAATCGTCAAACAGGTGGAAATCGATACCTATGCAGTCCAAGTTCTACTGGAATCCTCTTTATCCGCAGGCACGGTCCTATTTCAAAACGAGCGCTACCTCATCAGCAAGGCAGGCTGGTTCCTGCTGAACGACAGCATGGCGCGTGTCAATATGGACTTTATCCACGATGTCTGCTACCAAGGGCTGTTTGAATTGGAAAAAACCCTGCAAACCGGCAAGCCGGAAGGCCTCAAAACCTTCGGTACGTGGCCGACCCTCTATGAAGGCTTGTCTTCCCTGCCGCAACAGGTGCAGAAATCATGGTTCGGATTCGACCACTATTATTCCGACCATTCATTTGACAAAGCACTGGACATCGTGTTTTCACACGATGTCAAAACCCTGCTCGACGTAGGCGGCAACACCGGACGCTGGGCAGTACAATGCGTTACCCGCAATCCGGATGTCCATGTAACCATCATGGACTTGCCTCAGCAAATCGGCCTGATGCGCCAAGCCGTCAAAACCGTTGCCGGACAGGATCGCATCCACGGACATCCCGCCGATCTGCTCAATCCCGAGGTACCTTTCCCGCGCGGGTTTGATGCAATCTGGATGAGCCAATTCCTTGACTGTTTTTCCGAAAAGGAAGCCGTTTCCATTTTGAGCCGCGCGGCAAACTCCATGGACAAACATACCGTCCTTTATATCATGGAACCGTTTTGGGACAGGCAGCAGTATGAGACCGCCGCCTACTGCCTCACCCAAACCAGCATCTACTTTTCCGCCATGGCAAACGGCAACAGCAAAATCTACCACTCCGACGATATGATACGCTGCATCGAAGCAGCCGGACTGAAGGTCGCCGGCATTACAGACGGCATCGGACGGGGACACAGCATCCTCCGTTGCACCCTGGTATAAACATGAACATCCTCGCCCTCATCCCCCATTACAACCACCCGACAACCGTCGGCACGGTTGCACGCAGCCTGCGCGCCCACGGTTTGGACGTGTTGGTCGTGGACGACTACTCCCACCCCAACTGCATACCCGTTTTAGAAAATCTGGCTTCAGACGGCATCCGCGTCATCCGCCGCACAAGCAACGGTGGCAAAGGCGCGGCAGTACGCACGGGTTTCGAGGCGGCGGCGGAGCTGGGATACAGCCACGTCCTGCAAATCGACGCCGACGGCCAACACTGTTTGGACGACGTGCCAAAGTTCGTCCGTGCCGCGCAACTCAATCCCGAAGCCCTCATCTGCGGTCAGCCGCAATACGGCGGCGACGCACCCAAATCACGATTGTACGGGCGCAAAATTACCGACTTTTGGAATATGGTTCACACCTGGTCATCCGATATTAAAGACGGTATGTGCGGCTTCCGCCTTTATCCGTTGCCGTCCGCCTTGGCGGTAATACGCGAAGAACACGTCGGCAACCGTATGGACTTCGATATCGAAATCCTAATCCGGCTATATTGGCGCGGCATCAAAACCGTGTGGATTCCCACGCCCGTCCGTTACGCCGCAGACGGCATTTCCCACTTCCGCACCCTTGCCGACAACATCCGTATCAGCCAAATGCACACACGGCTGTTTTTCGGTATGCTCAAATGGCGTTGGCGCATATTGAAAGACACATTCCGATGAACGGCACTTCCCGACACTGGGCGGAACAAAACGAACGCGGCAACCGCCTGTTCCTCAAGCTGACGGCGGTAATTGTTCGTTACTTCCCTCCCCTGCTGATGAGACCGTGTATTTGGTTTGTCGTCCTATATTTCTACCTGACCTCGCCCCGGGCGCGGAAAAACCTCCATACCTACCAAAACCGCCTGCGATATACTTTTCCCGACGCTATGCCGTCTGAAAACCGCATATTCGCGCAGTTTTTGGCATTCGGCGAAGCCGTTTGCGACCGGTTTGCCGTATGGCAGCACAAAATACGTTACGAAGACTTGATTATCGAAGATCCCGACAACCTGACCGCCGCCATGTATCAAAACGGGCGCGGGCAGGTTTTTGCCTGTTCGCACCTGGGCAATACGGAAATCTGCCGCGCACTGGTTTCCCACCACCGGAATTTCAAACTCAACGTCCTCGTACACAGCCGCCACGCACAAATGTTCAACGAAGCCCTGCAACAGGCGGGCGCGGACAAAATCCAACTGATACAGGTAAGCGACTTGGACGCATCGTTGATGATGACGCTCAGCCGGCG
This sequence comes from Neisseria sp. RH3002v2f, assembly GCF_014596375.1. Classification (NCBI taxonomy): domain Bacteria; kingdom Pseudomonadati; phylum Pseudomonadota; class Betaproteobacteria; order Neisseriales; family Neisseriaceae; genus Neisseria; species Neisseria sp. RH3002v2f. The sequence continues at coordinate 198,345 of NZ_MAYZ01000020.1, read as the reverse complement.
CATTGAAGCAGGAGAGTGGCTGGCCGTCGCCGCCGACCGCATTCCCGTCCGGGGAGAAAAAACCGTAACCGTCGATTTTTTACAACACCGTGCCGAAATACCTCAAGGGGCGTGGATTCTGGCCTCCCTGCTGAAAACAAAGGTCAATGCGTTGTTTTGCATCAAACAGGACGGACGCTACCGCCTGAAGCTTTGCCCTATGACCGACACATCGGATTGGACACGGGCGGAACGCACGCAAAAAATCAAAGAATCCGCACAACATTTCGCCCGCATCTTGGAAGAAGAATGCCGTCTGAATCCGCTGCAATGGTTCAATTTTTACGACTTTTGGCACACGGAGCACCATCCCCGATGAACAAAAAACACATTTTCTGCCACCACAGCCACATCATCCAAGTCCCGTTTTTCGATGTCGATCCGATGCGGATCGTTTGGCACGGCAACTACGTCAAATACCTCGAAGTCGCACGCTGCGCCTTCCTTGACAGTATAGGCTACGGCTACGATGAAATGGGGCGGCGCGGCTTCAGTTGGCCCATCGTAAAAATGGACTTGAAATACATACGCCCCGCACGGTTCGGACAAACCATACGCATCGACATGGCAATCAGCGAAATCGACAGCTGCCTGCGTATCGACTACACTTTGTCCGATGAAAAAACCGGCGAAAAACTGACCCGCGCATCGACCACGCAGGCGGCAGTATCCCTGGAAACCGGAGAAATACAGTTCCAAACGCCGGAAAGCTGGCTCGAAGCCATACGGAGTCATCCGACTTTTCAAGCCGCATAAGCCACCGTCCGTTTTCAGACGGCATTTTTACCCATTATTGCCACACCGACAGACAACCATGAAAAAATACCTGCTTGCCGCACTCCTTGCCGCAACCTCCCTTTCCGCCTCGGCATTTTCCACTGCCGAACTGACCCGGATACTGCAAAAACCCGACAACATCCAAGGCAGCTTTATCCAATACCGCCATCTGAAATCCCTATCCAAACCGATGGCTACAACCGGAAAATTCGTACTGATGCCCAAACGCGGTCTGCTCTGGCAGATGCAAAAACCGTTTGCCGCCGTCCTCCGCGTCCGTTCAGACGGCATCAGCCAATGGAACAGTAAAGGCTGGATTATGCCCGATACCGGAAAAATGCCCGGACAAAACAGGCAAATCAAACTCTTTCTCGACCTTATCGGCGGCGATACGCAAGGGCTGGAAAAACAGTTTGACCTGAAACTCGAAGGGTCGGCGCAAAAATGGACGCTGCAACTCACACCGAAAACACTGGTGATGAAACAAATCTTCAGCCATATCGACATCAGCGGGGACAACGTCGTGCGCCGTATCGAACTGCATGAAAAACAAGGGGACAAAACCGATATGCAGTTTAACGGCATAACCGTCGGCAACCCTCTGGACGAATTTGCCAAACAATCACTCTGACACCGTCCGAACCGCCATGATCCGCCTGATTTACACCCTGTTGATGTCGGCACTTGCCGTCTTTGTCTGTTACAGCATGACAACGCGCGCCTGGCTGCAGACCGACCTGACCGAACTGCTGCCCCAAAGCAGCCAAGATACCGTTTTGCAGGCGGCCGAACGCGCCGGCGACGCACAAATCAACAGTCAAATCATCCTGCTTGCCGGCAGCCCCCAGCCCGAAACCGCATTTCAGACGGCATCGGAAATCGCCTCCTTATGGCGGCAAAGCGGGATATTTTCCGAAGTAAACAGCCAAATCAGCCCCGACCTTGCACAAATCCGCCAAGACATCGGCAGAATCAGTTTAGCCGTCTTACCCGAAGCCCAACGGCGTTTGCTGACCGAAAAACCCGCCAACTATTTCCGCCAACGCGCCGAAGATGCCGCCAACCCGTTTGCCGTATCCCCCCTGCCCTTAGACGAGGACTGGCTGGGTTTCGGGCGTTTCGTTGCCGGCAAAATCAATCCCCAAACCCGTCTGCAATGGCATCCCGAAAACGGTATGCTGTTCAACGAAGACAACGGGAAAACCTGGGTTTGGATACGCGCCAAGCTGCCCGGCAACGCCCTGCCTCAAGATGCCTTGGGTCATTTATTCCAAAAAACACAGACATTGGCATCCGACAGGCACGCCGAAATCCTGACCGGGGGCGGCGCACTTTTTGCAGCAGCCGCCAAAGCCGATGCCGAAAAAGAAAGCCGGATAATGGGTTTTGCCGGCATAACCCTGACCGTAACCCTCATATTGTGGGTTTTCCGCAGCGCGCGCACTTTCTGGCTGCTACTGCCGTCTGCCGCAGGCATGCTGGCGGGCTTGGCGGCGGCTCTGGCGGTATTCGGACATATTCACGCCCTGACGCTGGTTATCGGTACGAGCCTGATCGGGATGCTGGTCGATTTCCCGCTGCACTGGCTGACCCCGTCGGTATTCTCATCATGGCAGGCGAAACCGGCGATGAAACAGGTATTGCCCACCTTTGCAGTCAGTCTGCTGATTACCGTTTCGGGATACGCGCTGCTCTGGTTCACACCTTTACCGGTTTTACAACAAACTGCCGTTTTCTCCGGATTCTCGCTACTTGGCGCATTCGGCGCGACCATCTGCTGGCTACCGCCCCTGTTTGCCCGTTATCAAACAAAACCCGTACCTTTTACCACCTTAAGTACCATACTGGGCAGATATATCAAGAAACAGCTCCCGCCGTCCTTCCAATATCCCGCAACAGGTTTTCTAATTGTTTTCACTGCCGTCGGGCTATGGCGCAGCAACTGGCACGACGATATCCGCCAATGGGTCGATATGCCGTCTGAACTGTTGTCGCAAATACAAAAAATCGGCACATTGAGCGGAACCGATTTCAGCGGTCAATATTTGGTTGCCGAAGCCGCAAGCGAAGACACGCTGCTGTTAAAAAATGCCGAACTGCACCGTACCCTCACCCCCCTGATCAAACAAGGCAAACTGAAAGATATCCAATCGCTGGATCAATTCATTCTGCCGGCAGCCGAACAAAACCGCCTGAAACAACATTTGCGCACCATTGCAGACAAACCCGGAAACTACCGCGCCATGTACGAACTGGGTATTCCGGAAGACACGCTGAAATCCGCCCTGCTGCAAGCAGCCGACACGCCTGCCCTCACCCTTTCAGACGGCATCGCCCTGCCTCTGGCACAGGCTTGGAAACCCCTGTATCTCGGCCAAGTCGAACCGCATCGTTATGCCTCGGTTATCCGCCTGAACGGCATGACCGAACCGGAAACCGTCCGCAAAACGGCGGAAACCGTTCCGGGAATCAAATGGGCGGACAAGCGTGGCAGGCTCAACGACCTGTTCCGCCATACGCGCAATCAGGCGGCTTGGCTGAAATTGTCGTCTTACCTGCTGGCATGGCTGCTGCTGTGGCGGCTGTTTGGCGCACGGCTGGGCGGAAAAATCCTTGCCGTCCCCATTGCTGCCGCCATAGGTACTGTTGCCGTATTAGGTTGGCTGGGCATACCCGTCAGCCTGTTTGCCATGTTCGGATTGTTGCTGGTTTCCGCCATTGGCATTGACTATGCCGTTTACGTACTCAATGCTGGACACAGTACCGATGCACGGCTGGGCGGCATGCTGCTTGCCGCGCTCACGACCGGTATCTCGTTTATCCTGCTTGCCTTCAGCGGCACACCGGCCGTCGCCGCATTCGGCATGACCGTCAGCATCGGAGTAATATTAAATCTGTGGCTGGCGGCACGGCTGATGTACTCGGTCCCGGATACACAACATCCGCGCCGTTAACCACCCTGCTGCCGCTTCAGACGGCATTTTTGAAAGGAACTTATGCGCCTGACCACAACCCTGCTTGCCATATTGACCGCAAAACTGCTCGCCGCCTGCTCCTCATACACCCTACCCGTCCCCCAAACCCAACCACGTCTTGTCGAAGACGTACAATGGTTCAAATGGGAACGCTACAATAAGGGGCAAGAATCGGTACAAACCGGCATATTGGCAGCCGAACAGCTGGAAGACGGAATCCGATTTGTACAAACCGACATATTAGGCGCACCGGTTTCACGCCAGACTATCAACAGCAGAGGCTGGCAAAATGACGGATTTATCATGCCGAACATATCGTCTCGACTACTGTTTGCCGCACTGCTCCCGCTGATAACCGCCGAGAATGCCGCACCCCTCTATCCCGAATCCAAACGGACAGACGCCGACACATCCTTCTGCAGCAAGGGGGCATTGTTCCGTTACCGCAATCGAGACATATGGTGCGTCAACCACACCGGCGGGCAATTTTTGATTACCCTACCCGACCAAACCAGCTGGTCGGTTGCACCGATTGAACCATTATGAACATACCTGTTTACCTCGGAAGTCCTGCACTCACCAGCGCATTGGGCAGCGGCCTGCACACCCACATCGACGCCCTGCTGTCCCCTTCTTCCAAACCGGCACTGACATTTTCATCCGACTGGGTTGACGGCAAAAACCTTGCTTTCGGTATGGTAAAAGAAACCCTGCGTCCCTTTTCAGACGGCACGCCCGCACACTGCCGCAGCCGCACTAACCGGCTGCTTTGGCACACGCTCGAACAAATCGAACCTCAAATTTACGCCGCCATACGACGATACGGCGCAAACAGGATTGCCGTCGTTATCGGCACATCCACCGGCGGTGCAGATGAAAACATCCCGATGTTCCGACAGGCAATGCAGGGAAAAGCCTGGCAAGACCTCACGTTCAATCAATGCCAACACCTCATGAACGCACCTGCCGATTTCATTGCCGACGCTTACGGGCTAAACGGCCTGCGTTACGTCGTTTCCACCGCCTGCACTTCCGGCGCGCGCGCATTAATCAGTGCCGCCCGCCTGCTTCGAGCCGGTATGTGCGATGCCGTCATCTGCGGCGGCGCGGACACACTCTCGCCGCTGACCGTCAACGGATTCGCCTCACTGGAAGTCTTGTCCCCAAACATTGCCAATCCCTTTTCCGCCAACCGCGACGGCATCAATATCGGCGAAGGCGCAGGCGTATTCATCATGACGCGCGATGCGGATTTTTCCGGCGGCATGCAGCTTCTGGGTTATGGCGCAAGCAGCGATGCCTACCATATGTCTTCGCCACGCCCCGACGCGCAAGGCGCAATCCTCGCCTTTCAGACGGCATTGCAACACGCCGGACTCAAACCCGAAGACATCGGCTGGATTAATCTGCACGGCACCGGGACGCACCACAACGACAGTATGGAAAGCCGTGCCGTTGCAGCGGTCTTCGGCAACAATACGCCCTGCACTTCCACTAAGCCGCAAACCGGGCATACTTTAGGCGCGGCGGGTGCAATCGAAGCCGCATTCGCGTGGGGCATTGCCGACCGGCGCCTCAATCCGGAAAATCGGCTTCCTCCCCAGCTTTGGGACGGGCAAAACGATCCGGACCTTCCCGCCATCAACCTTACCGGCGGCAACAGCTTCTGGACAACGGAAAAACACATTGCCGCCAGCTCGTCATTTGCCTTCGGAGGAAGCAACTGCGTTTTACTCATCGGATGAAATAAGTTTGTCAATCCCACCGCTATGCTATACAATACGCGCCTACTCTTGACGGGTCTGTAGCTCAGGGGTTAGAGCAGGGGACTCATAATCCCTTGGTCGTGGGTTCGAACCCCACCGGACCCACCAATTCCGAAGCCCAGACGTATGTTTGGGCTTTTTTGCCGCCCTGTGAAACCAAAATGCTTTGAGAAACCTTGATGATGAAAAAAGTCAGCGTATTGATTGTTGCTAGAAATGAAGCAAACCACATTCGGGAATGTATTGAAAGTTGCCGTTTCGATAAAGAAGTTATCGTTATCGACGACCACAGCACCGACAATACTGCCGAAATTGCCGAGAGTTTGGGTGCAAAAGTCTTCCAACGGCATTTGAACGGGGATTTCGGAGCGCAAAAAACATTTGCCATAGAACAGGCAGGCGGAGAATGGGTTTTCCTGATTGATGCAGACGAACGCTGCACGCCGGAACTATCTGATGAAATCTCAAAAATTGTCCAAACCAGCGATTATGCCGCCTATTTTGTCGAGCGCCGCAACCTTTTTCCTAACCATCCGGCCACACACGGCGCGATGCGTCCCGACAGCGTATGCCGTTTGATGCCGAAGAAAGACAGTTCAGTGCAAGGCAAAGTACACGAAACCGTACAGACCCCCTACCCCAAACGCCGTCTGAAACATTTTATGTACCATTATACGTACGACAACTGGGAACAATATTTCAACAAGTTCAACAAATACACTTCCATCTCAGCCGAGAAATACCGGGAGCAGGGAAAGCCCGTGCGTTTCGTTAGGGACATTATCCTCCGCCCGATTTGGGGTTTTTTCAAAATTTATATCCTGAACAAAGGGTTTCTTGATGGGAAAATGGGTTGGATTATGTCCGTCAACCACAGCTATTACACGATGATTAAATATGTCAAACTATATTATCTGTACAAATCCGGCGGAAAATTTTAAATGGAAAAAGAATTCAGGATATTAAATATCGTATCGGCCAAGATTTGGGGTGGGGGCGAACAGTATGTCTATGATGTTTCAAAAGCATTGGGGCTTCGGGGCTGCACGATGTTTACCGCCGTCAATAAAAATAATGAGTTGATGCACAGACGCTTTTCCGAAGTTTCTTCCGTTTTCACAACGCGCCTTCACACGCTCAACGGGCTGTTTTCGCTCTACGCACTTACCCGCTTTATCCGGAAAAACCGCATTTCCCACCTAATGATACACACCGGCAAAATTGCCGCCTTATCCATACTTTTGAAAAAACTGACCGGGGTACGCCTGATATTTGTCAAACATAATGTCGTCGCCAACAAAACCGATTTTTATCACCGCCTGATACAGAAAAACACCGACCGCTTTATTTGCGTTTCCCGTCTGGTTTACGATGTGCAAACCGCCGACAATCCCTTTAAAGAAAAATACCGGATTGTTCATAACGGTATCGATACCGACCGGTTCCCTCCCTCTCAAGAAAAACCCGACAGCCGTTTTTTTACCGTCGCCTACGCCGGCAGGATCAGTCCGGAAAAAGGATTGGAAAACCTGATTGAAGCCTGTGTGATATTGCATCGGAAATATCCTCAAATCAGACTCAAATTGGCAGGGCACGGACATCCGGATTATATGTGCCGCCTGAAGCGGAACGTATCTGCTTCAGGAGCAGAACCATTTGTTTCTTTTGAAGGGTTTACCGAAAAACTTGCTTCGTTCTACCGCCAAAGCGATGTCGTGGTTTTGCCCAGCCTGGTCCCCGAAGCATTCGGTCTGTCGCTCTGCGAAGCCATGTATTGCCAAACGGCAGTGATTTCCAATACTTTAGGCGCGCAAAAGGAAATTGTCGAACATCATCAATCGGGGATTCTGCTGGATAGGCTGACACCTGAGTCTTTAGCGGATGAAATCGAATGCCTCGTCTTGAACCCCGAAGCGAAAAACGCACTGGCAACGGCAGCTCATCAATGCGTCGTCAACCGTTTTACCATCAACCATACCGCCGACAAATTATTGGATGCAATATAAACTGCTTTCAGACGGCATATGCCGTCTGAAAGCCCATCATGCAACAAACCGCCAAATTATATTCATTCATTGAAAAAAAAAACCTGAAATATATCCTTCAAAATAAGAAAATCTCAATATCCTCCGATATCGCGCAGCCTATTGGCAAAGTTTTGCAGCGTCCTCTCCGGCTTATGCCGCCGTATCAAGTGCTTTGTTACAATGCACTGTCTTCACATATCTTAATAAACCCTATGACTACCCATGCTTCTTGGTCGTCCAAAATCGGTTTCGTCCTTGCTGCGGCAGGTTCGGCTATCGGTTTGGGCGCGATTTGGAAATTTCCTTATACGGCAGGCACCAACGGCGGCGCGGTGTTTTTCCTGCTGTTTTTGATATTTACTATCTTGGTCGCCCTACCCGTTCAGCTTGCCGAATTTTATATCGGGCGCACGGGCGGTAAAAATGCCGTCGATTCCTTCAGGGTTCTGCGTCCGGGCACACAATGGCTTTGGGTCGGGCGTATGGGCGTTGCCGCCTGCTTTATTTTGCTGTCGTTTTACAGCGTGGTCGGCGGATGGGTATTGAATTATGTCGTCCACAGTTTTACGGGGGCAATCCATGCGGGAGCGGACTTTGAAGCCCTGTTCGGCACAACGATTTCCAATCCGGCAGGTTCGCTGTCCTATCAGGCACTGTTTATGCTGATTACGGTTTGGGTGGTCAAAGGCGGGATTTCAGACGGCATTGAAAAGGCAAACCGTTATCTGATGCCGGGGCTGTTTATCCTCTTTATTGCGCTGGCAATCCGTTCGCTGACACTGCCGGGTGCAATGGAGGGCGTGTCTTTCCTGCTCAAACCAAATTGGTCGTACTTTAAAGCCGATACGATGATTACGGCTTTGGGACAGGCGTTTTTTGCCCTGAGCATCGGCGTTTCCGCCATGATTACCTACGCTTCATATTTGGGAAAAGATCAGGATATGTTCCGTTCCGGCCATACGATTATGTGGATGAACCTCTTGGTTTCCCTGCTTGCCGGCCTGGTGATTTTCCCGGCGGTATTCGCCTTCGGTTTTGAACCGAGCCAGGGGCCGGGATTAATTTTTATCGTATTGCCCGCAGTGTTCATGAAAATGCCGTTCGGTACCGTTTTGTTTGCGGTATTCATGCTTCTGGTCGTTTTCGCCACGCTGACTTCCGCATTTTCCATGTTGGAAACGGTCATTGCCTCAACCATCCGCCAAGACGAGCGCAAACGCAAAAAACATACTTGGCTTATCGGCACGGCCATTTTCATTATCGGCATCCCGTCCGCACTGTCTTTCGGCATCTGGGGTGAGTTTAAGATTTTCGGCAAAACCATTTTTGATTTGTGGGACTATCTTATTTCTGCAGTCATCATGCCTATCGGCGCATTGAGCGTTGCCGTATTTACTGCCTGGATTCAGGACAAGCAGTCTGTATTAAAAGATGCCGGATCGGGCAGCACCGTACCGAGAACAGTACTGCTGCTGTGGCTGAATACCTTGCGCTACCTTGCTCCGATTGCCATTATTATTGTTTTTGTCAATTCTTTAGGTATTCTCTAAAAAAGTCCTTCAAGTGGTATCAAAATGCCGTCTGAAACTGTTTCAGACGGCATTTTACTTTTGGTTCAACCTATTTCGTTCAAAGTATTGTCCGGCATGACCAGCCAAACTTTAAGCTGCCTGCTTTCGGCAACCGACCGTATCAGCGGCAAATCCATAATGGAAAACGCCGTCGACAAGGCATCGGCAACCGCCGCATCATCCGCCATTACGCTCATGCTTTTATAACGCGGCGTACTCACGCCGGTTCGCGGATCGAACAAATGGGTAAACCTGCCCGCTTTGTCCATCACCGTCCCATAGCCGCCCGAAGTGGCAAACGCCTTGTCTTTCATGACAACCGTCGCCAATACGCCTTCTTCGTCATCCGGGTTGCGGATACCGACATTCCAAGTCCGTTTACCGTTTGTATCAAACCCGCGGATTTCACCCATATCGGCCAAAGCAGCAGGCACGCCGTTTGCCTTCAGCAACGCGACGACCTTATCCGTAATATAGCCTTGCGCGATGCCGTTCAACGACAAACCCATACCCTTTTCGGTAAAACGGATTCCACGGTCGTCAAACACCAATTTGTCAAATCCGACCCGCTTCAAGGCTTCCTTCACGCTATTTTCCGACGGCGGTGTTTCCGCATCGGGATGAGCGGCAAAATAATCGGCATACAGTTTCCACAAAACCTGAACCGTCGGATCAAATGCCCCGCCGGTCAAAGTATGCATATCCCGACAAATGCTCAACAGTTCCAAGAAATCCGCCGGAGGCGAAGTCAGATAACCGTCCCTGTTCAGACGGCTGATCAGACTGTCTTCACGGTAAAGGCTGAACATTTTTTCCAAACGCGCCACTTCCGCCAAAACCTTGTTGACCAAATCCGCCGCACGCCTGTCGTCCACACCGAACAGACGGAGCTCCGCACCGGAACCTAGCGCGACACCTTTCCAGAAAAACACATTTTCATTGCGTTTTTCATCTTTATTGCGTTTTTCATCATCGGCGGCAAAAGGATTCGGCAGGAAAGAAACCGCCGCGCCCGCCGCCGCAACAGCGGTAACCGTCAAAAAACGCCTGCGCCCGAAATGCCTGTCCATATACCCTCCTCAGACTGATACTGCCGCCTTGATATGCGGATGAGGGTCGTAACCTTCCAATTCAAAGTCTTCAAATTTGAAGGAGAACAAATCCTTAACCTCTGGATTAATCTTCATGACAGGCAGTGCCCGACATTCGCGGCCCAATTGCAACTCTGCTTGTTCGAAATGGTTGCTGTACAAATGCGCATCGCCAAACGTATGGATAAACTCACCTGCTTCCAGTCCGCATACTTGCGCCATCATCATGGTCAACAATGCGTAGCTGGCGATGTTAAACGGCACGCCAAGGAAAATATCTGCACTACGCTGGTAAAGCTGGCAGGACAGTTTGCCGTCGGCAACGTAAAACTGAAACAGCGCGTGGCAAGGCGGCAAGGCCATCTCATCGACCAAAGCCGGATTCCATGCCGATACAATCAGACGGCGCGAGTCCGGATTCTTCTTGATTTGTTCCACCACATTGGCAATTTGGTCGATATGGCGGCCGTCGGGTGCGGGCCAACTGCGCCATTGGTAGCCGTACACCGGGCCTAAATCGCCGTTTTCGTCCGCCCACTCATCCCAAATGGAAACATTATTGTCCTTCAGGTATTTGATATTGGTATCGCCTTTGAGAAACCAAAGCAGCTCGTGAATAATCGAGCGCAAATGCAGCTTTTTGGTCGTCAGCAGCGGAAAGCCTTTGCCCAAGTCAAAACGCATCTGATAACCGAATACGGAGCGCGTACCCGTACCGGTGCGGTCTGATTTGTCGGTACCGCTGTCAAGGACATGGCGCATCAAGTCTAGATAGGCCTTCATAATATTCTTTCATCAAGTTGAACGGCGCATATTGTAACATTTTCAGATGGCATCCAAGTCCCAAAACCCTTATTGCCATACTTTCATGTCCTTCTTCTTCCAAACATCCGAAATGTTCACAGAAACAGGCAATATTGTTGACAATCTATAATGATTTCACAGGTAATATACATAGAATAACAAGAAATAATTTGACAAAAATCAAAAATCTAGTTTAATTACTTAGATATAAATACTAATTTAGTATAGATATATAAAATTATATTTTATATTATTATTAATTAACGATATTAAATTTTAAATTTATAAAAATTCAAAAAAATAATGTCAACAATTTCCGCAAAATTCAGCTTGGCATCAAAAAAAAATAGGTTTATATTGCCATCTACAAATTTGTTTTCCCATTAGTACAATATAAACCTAAAGGAGCATCAAAATGACTGACTTGAACACCTTGTTTGCCAACCTCAAACAACGCAACCCCAATCAAGAACCGTTCCATCAGGCCGTTGAAGAAGTCTTCATGAGCCTTGACCCGTTTCTGGCAAAAAATCCGAAATACACCCAGCAAAGCCTGCTGGAACGCATCGTCGAACCCGAACGCGTCGTCATGTTCCGCGTAACCTGGCAAGACGATAAAGGCCAAGTTCAAGTCAACCGCGGCTACCGCATTCAAATGAGCTCCGCCATCGGTCCTTACAAAGGCGGCTTGCGCTTCCACCCGACCGTCGATTTGGGCGTATTGAAATTCCTCGCTTTTGAACAAGTCTTCAAAAACGCGCTGACTACCCTGCCTATGGGCGGTGGCAAAGGCGGTTCCGACTTTGATCCCAAAGGCAAATCCGATGCCGAAGTAATGCGCTTCTGCCAAGCCTTTATGACCGAACTCTACCGCCACATCGGCGCAGACACCGATGTTCCGGCCGGCGACATCGGCGTAGGCGGCCGCGAAATCGGCTATCTGTTCGGACAATACAAAAAAATCCGCAATGAATTCACTTCCGTCCTTACCGGAAAAGGTTTGGAATGGGGCGGCAGCCTGATTCGCCCTGAAGCGACCGGCTACGGCTGCGTCTATTTCGCACAAGCCATGCTGCAAACCCGCAATGACGGCTTTGAAGGCAAACGCGTACTGATTTCAGGCTCCGGCAACGTGGCGCAATACGCTGCCGAAAAAGCCATCCAACTGGGCGCGAAAGTACTGACCGTTTCCGACTCCAACGGCTTCGTCCTCTTCCCCGACAGCGGTATGACCGAAGCACAACTCGCCGCCTTGATCGAGCTGAAGGAAATCCGCCGCGAACGGGTTGCCACCTACGCCAAAGAACAAGGTTTGCAATACTTTGAAAACCAAAAACCGTGGGGCATTGCTGCCGAAATCGCCCTGCCCTGCGCCACCCAGAACGAATTGGACGAAGAAGCCGCCAAAACCCTGTTGGCAAACGGCTGCTACGTCGTTGCCGAAGGCGCGAATATGCCGTCGACTTTAGGCGCGGTCGAGCAATTTATCAAAGCCGGCATCCTCTACGCCCCGGGCAAAGCCTCCAACGCCGGCGGCGTGGCAACTTCGGGCTTGGAAATGAGCCAAAACGCCATCCGCCTGTCTTGGACTCGTGAAGAAGTTGACCAACGCCTGTTCGGCATCATGCAAAGCATCCACGAATCCTGCCTGAAATACGGCAAAGTCGGCGACAAAGTAAACTACGTCAATGGTGCGAACATTGCCGGCTTCGTCAAAGTTGCCGATGCCATGTTGGCGCAAGGTTTCTAAGCAAACGCGACCAACCTGCAAACAAAATGCCGTCTGAACCGCAAATGCTGTTCAGACGGCATTTCCTTATCCGCCCGTTCGAATCGGGTAGATACTACCGATACATCCGAATATGCCAGACCGTCTAAACGGTATTCATACCTCCCAGTCCTGCACACGTTTCAAATCATTTTGCGCCAAAGTATCCGCATGGCGGTTACGGCTTTGATACTCTCTGTCTTTCATGATGCTGCTTGCCACATAATTCAAATGAACCTTTGCCGCTTCTGAAGCTTCGCCCGGCCGACGGTTTAATATCGCCTCATACAATACACGGTGCTGCGCCATCAGTTTCGGACGCGGATCCTCTTCCTGATTCAAATAGATGATACTGCTGCGCGTCTGCCGGTAAAGCATTTTCAACAAACTGCCCGACAAATGGCTGAACAACAGGTTGTGCGCCGCATCGGCAATCGTCTGATGAAAGCTTACATCGGCTTCGCTCTGATGTTCCAAATTGCCGCTTTCGCATGCCTCCTCAAACTTTTCAAGCCAAAACCCAATCCGCTTCAAATCCGCATCCGTGCGGCGTTCTGCCGCCAAACCCGCCATACAGCCTTCTATATGGCAGCTGAAATCGAAGACATCCTGTTCCCAATTGGAATGCTTGCCCAAAAGTTCCTGCCAACTTTTCAGGAAATCCTGTTGCGGTTTGACAGAAACATAATAACCGTCTCCCTGCCTTGCTTCCAAGACTTGACGGGCAACCAAAATATTCAATGCCGTCCGTACCGACGGACGCGAAACGCCGAACTCTTCCGCCAAAACACGCTCCGGAGGAATCTTGCCCCCCTCCTCATAAACACCTTCCGCAATGCGTTCCTCCAACACCGACAACACCTGATCGCTGATTTTCTGCGGCCTTATCAATTTCATAATCGCATTCTCCTTCTATCGGTTTTCTGCCAAACTTTCTCCGAAATATAAATAAAATTGGACTGACCAACAAACATAAATTCTAATAATACAACACTCCCACCGTCAACCGCATTACCCGCCCAACATTGCAATCCCCTTCAGAACTACATTCAATTACATTTTTAAATAAAATACTATCTTGATTATTAAGGAATAAAATTAATATTCTTTTAAAAATCATCATTTGTATTGAAAAATATATTGACTGGTATATTAAAGTTTCGTAAAGTAGCGTCGTATTATCTTAATTGGTTTGACCAATTTTATTAATCATAAAAATATTTTCGGAGATGCTCAATTATGGAAACTTGGGTTCAAAACTACACGGCAATAGGAGGCAGCCTGTATCTGACAGCAGCCGCAGCCCTCTTGCCCATCATTTTTTTCTTCACTGCCCTGACAGTCCTGAAACTCAAAGGCTATCAGGCAGGCCTTTACACGCTGCTGATTGCACTGGGTGTCGCCATCCTCGGCTTCGGCATGCCGGCAAGCATGGCTGTTTCTTCCGCACTGTTTGGTTTTGCCTACGGGTTATGGCCGATTGCATGGATTATCGTTACCGCCGTATTCCTATATAAAATTACCGTAAAAACAGGGCAGTTCGATATTATCCGCGCCTCCGTTATTTCAATTACAGAAGACCAACGCCTGCAAATGCTCTTGGTAGGTTTCTCTTTCGGAGCCTTCTTGGAAGGTGCGGCAGGTTTCGGCGCACCGGTGGCAATTACCTCCGCACTGCTGGTAGGCTTGGGCTTTAATCCCCTCTACGCCGCCGGTTTGTGTTTGATTGCCAATACCGCGCCCGTAGCTTTCGGCGCTATGGGTATTCCAATCTTGGTTGCCGGTCAAGTGTCCAATCTCGACCCTTACCATATCGGTCAGGTAGCAGGCCGCCAACTTCCTATCCTGTCAGTTATCGTACCCTTCTGGCTGGTTGCCATGATGGACGGTATGCGCGGCATACGCCAAACTTGGCCTGCCGTTCTGGTTGCCGGCGCATCCTTTGCCACAACCCAATTCATTACTGCCAACTTCATCGGCCCCGAGTTGCCTGACGTTACCTCCGCTCTGGTCAGCCTGATCTGCCTGTCTGCCTTCTTGAGAAAATGGCAGCCTAAAGAAATCTTTACATTCAACGGCATGAAAAAACCGTCCGAACGCAAAGCGGGCGAATACACTGCCGGACAAATCATTAAAGCTTGGTCGCCTTTTGCCATCCTGACCGTTTTCGTCAGTGTGTGGACGATTAAGGGCGTTAAAGAGGCTTTGGGCGTTGCCACCATCAAATTCGACTGGCCGATGCTGCACAACTTGGTACAAAAAGCCGCTCCCATCGTCAGCGAACCAACACCATACGCCGCCGTATTCAAAATTGACTTCCTCGGCGCAGTCGGTACGGCAATCCTGTTTGCTTCCATCGTTTCCGCAATCCTGCTGAAAATGAAACCTTCCGAAGCCGTCGGCACTTTCTTTGAAACGCTTAAAGAACTGCGCCTGTCCATCCTGTCTATCGGTTTGGTACTCGGTTTTGCCTTTGTAGCAAACTATTCGGGATTGTCATCCATACTGGCGCTAATCCTCGCAGCGACAGGAACCGTATTCCCGTTCTTCTCACCGTTCCTCGGCTGGTTGGGCGTATTCCTGACAGGCTCGGATACTTCTGCAAATGCCTTATTCAGCTCGCTGCAAGCCAGCACCGCGCATCAAATCGGTGTTACCCCCGAGCTGACCGTTGCCGCCAATACGACCGGCGGCGTAACAGGCAAAATGATTTCCCCTCAATCCATCGCCATCGCCTGTGCGGCAGTAGGCTTAGAGGGCAAGGAATCCAACCTGTTCCGCTTCACCGTGAAACACAGCCTGATTTTCTGTAGTTTTGTCGGTCTCCTCACCCTCCTGCAGGCATATGTTTTACCGTGGACACTGATTTTCTTTAACAAATAAAATATCCGTAAAAATGCCGTCTGAAACAGGTCATGTTTCAGACGGCATTTCTTTTGCGCAACCCATATCTTTCTTATTGATATATGTTAAAAAAATATAACTCCCCTTTTAACATGTAAACTAGTACTATATACTACCTAAGTAGTATTAACATAAAACCTTCTATATAGAGAAACTGATATGAAAACTACCCACTTCCTACTCCTTCCCCTCGCAGCCGCGCTAAGCCAAGCATGGGCAGCCCCTATTGCGGAAGAAACCGCCGAGCTCTCCCCCGTTACCGTTACCGGGACACAGCAGCAAAAAGCCAATACAGTCAAATTCAATCCTAAAGCTACCCTCCAGCCCCTACCGGCAGGGGATGGCGCAGACCTTTTACAATCCGTCCCCAACATGAGCATCATCCGCAAAGGCGGCAGCTCGGGCGATCCATTGTTCCGCGGTTTGGGCGGCTCGCGCCTTGCTATCAACGCAGACGACCAGTTCGTTTACGGCGGCTGTTCCAACCGCATGGACCCACCCACTTCCTACATCCACCCCAGCACCTTTGACGAAGTTGTTGTAACCAAAGGTCCGCAAACCGTTACCCAAGGGATGGGTTTGATCAGCGGTTCCGTTCATTTCGTCCGTAAAGATCCTACCTTCCACGAACAACCCTACTCCTTCAACGGCAGCACCACATTAGGCAACAGCGGCAGACGCGATGCCTCCTTTGAAGCCGGTGCAGGCGGCAAATACGGTTATGCCCGCCTCAATGTCTCACACAACGAATCCGACGACTATAAAGACGGAGCAGGCAACCGCGTACATTCCAACTTCAAACGCGACAGCCAAATGGTTCAGTTGGGCGTTACTCCGACCGAAAACACCACCATCGCCGGCACATACGAACGCAGCCGCGGTAAGGCAGCCTACGCCGACCGTATGATGGACGGCAGCAAATTCGACCGCGACGCGTGGAATGTCCGCATCAGCCAACGCAATATCACACCCTGGTTGAGCGAAATCGAAGCACGCTACGGCTCCAGCGAAATCGACCACGTTATGGACACCTACAGCCTGCGTCCCGTCGGAAAAATGGGCAAGGCAGCCATTAACCCCAAACGCCGTACCGATACCGGCAATCTGAAAGCCACTTTCGATTGGGACAACGTTAACCTTCAAACCGGCATCGACTACATGCGCGACCGCCATACCGAACGATCAGGCGATGAAAAATTCACCGAAAAAGCATATGCTCCGACACAAAGCTTTGACCAACTGGGTGGCTTTGCCGAAGCAGCATGGCAACGTAACGATGCACAAAAACTGATTGCCGGCTTCCGTCACGATCAGGTAACAGGCACATACGAAAACAAGGCCGACTCCGATCCCCTCAAAAAAACCAAATACCCCTTGAATTCAGGCTTTTTCCGATTTGAACAAAAACTGGGCGATACCAAATACTACGCAGGTTTAGGCGTGGCCCAACGTTCTCCCGACTACTGGGAGCGCAAAAAATCGGAAAACCTCCGAAAAGAAACCAACCGTCAACTTGATGCAGGGCTGATTTGGAACAGCGGAAATTGGCACGTCTCCGCCTCTGTGTTTGCAGGCAAAGTTGACGACTTTATCATTGTCGAAACAAAACCGATGATGATGCATCATGCATCCAACAGCGCGGCGGCACATGACCATGCGGCAGCACATAACCACGCGGCGGCACACGATCATGCGGCACACGACCACGCGGCACACGACCATGCGGCACACGACCATGCGGCAGCCGGTGGCAACGCTCCGGCAGCAGGCGGACACTCCGGCCATCATCATGGTGCAGACTTAAGCGCGCGCAATATTGATGCCATCCGTCTAGGCGGCGAAATTGAAGTGAAATGGGAATTCGCTCCTAATTGGAGCGTATCCAGCAACTTAGCCTATACCTACGGTAAAAACCGTACCGACGGCAAACCGTTGGCACAAACACCTCCGCTCGAATGGAACAACACCCTTGCCTTCGACAACGGCAAATTCAGCGCGGGCGCATTATGGAAAGTCGTTGCCAAACAAAACCGCTTCAGCAAAGGTCAAGGCAATATCGTCGGCCAAGATATCGGCGCATCCGCGGGCTTTGGCGTACTTTCCGTCAATGCAGGTTGGAAATTCAACAAATACGCCACCCTGCAAGGCGGAGTGGACAACGTCTTTAACAAAACCTATGCCGAATTCGTCAGCAGAAGCGGAGGATTTGTCGATCCTGCCGCAGGCATCAAAACCACTCGCGTGAACGAACCCGGCCGCACCGCTTGGTTAAGGCTGCAAGCCAAGTTCTAAACGCTTGCATTTGAAAATGCCGTCTGAAACAGAGTCCGTTTCAGACGGCATTTTTTGTAAGGTGCGACCATCCGACAGCACGCTAGCATTTCCTTTTGCCCCTCCTATAATGATTCAATATAAATCTTTATAACTAGATAACTATATATATTTTGACAACAGTCAAAATAATCCTAAATAATATTTACACTAACTAGTATAATTACAACATTTTGCTAAAATCCCGCCGCTAAACCACTAAAAGGAAAAATCATGCGTACCCCACACCCTTCACGCACTGCGCTTGCCGTATCATCCGCACTCATGCTGTTATGCGCCGCGCACGCCTCCGCCGCAGACATTGCCGCCCTTCCGGAAATACACGTCAAAGAACTGGGCAAACAAACGGCTTCCAACTACACCATCCCCGCTTCATCTGCAGCCACAGGCATCAAGCTGACCCAACGTGAAACACCGCAATCCCTGTCTGTCATAACGGCAAAACAAATCGAAGACCAAGGTTTGGACAGCCTGCAGGACGTATTGAAACAAACACCGGGCGTGTTCCACAGCAAAATGGGCAACAACGTATCCGGCCATAGCCAATTTATTTCGCGCAGTCAGGCGATTGACAGCATTTCCGTGGACGGCGCGCCCAAATTCCTTTACGACGGCAAAGCCATCCGCCGCGGCACCAACAATCTGGACAGCGAATTGTATGACCAAGTCGTCGTCGTGCGCGGCGCAAGCGGTTTATCCAACGGCGGCATGGGCGAACCGGGCGGTACGGTTGCTTTGGAACGCAAAAAACCGACTGCCAAACCTGCCGTCAGCGTCGAAGCCGGTGTCGGTTCGTGGAAGCACTACCGCTTCGTCCTTGATGCCAATCAGCCTTTAAATGCAGACAATACCTTGCGCGGCCGCACTATTTTGGTCAGCGACCACGGCGGCGATTACCTACCGAACACTTCGCGCCACAACCACACGTTCTACGGCATTCTGTCCTACGACCTCGCCCCTCAGACCCAATGGAATATCGGTACAGAAATACACCGTTTCCGCAATAAGGGCAGCTCGCGTTTCAGCTATCTGACGGCAGCAGGCAATAAGGAAGACGGATTCATACCGTTTGAGGCTTCGCCGCGCAGCAATTCCTCGGCAAAATGGGCTTACGGCAAAGACACCAGCGCCGAAGTATTTACGTCCCTCAGCCATGAGTTTGACAACGGCTGGAAACTGACAGGCAATTACAGCTATCTGGCGGGTAAAAGCGACATCGTTTCAGGCATTGCCGGTACATACGAAATCAATACCAAGTACGCCGCGCTTTTCACTGCAGACCGCGACCGCAGCAAATACCGCGACCAGAATTTTTCCCTGATTTTGGACGGCGATTATCCGGCGCTGGGCCGCTCGCATGAATTTAATGCGGGCATCAGCTATCAGGACAACAAAGAAAACCTGTCTTTCTATAAAGAAGGCGAGTCAATGATTCCCGATTTGCGCCAATTTGACGGCAACATCGCCAAACCCGATATGCCGTATTTGCGCGACGGTTTTACCAATATGAAAAACCTGTCGGTTTACGGCTCGACCCGTTTCAAACTGACTGACAAGCTGGCATTGATAGGCGGCAGCCGTTTTGTGAATTGGCGATACCGTTACAGCACTGAGCGCAACAAATTCGCTTACAGCAGCCACAAACAAAACGTTTTCATTCCTTATCTGGGTGCAACCCTCGATATTGGTGAAAACTTAACTGCCTACGCGTCGTACACCACCATATTCCGTCCGCAAGTGCGTTATCTGACCAAAGACGGCGCGGCGCTCGAACCGCAACGCGGCAAAACCTACGAGACCGGTTTGAAAGGCTCATGGTTTGAAGGCCGTCTGAATGCTTCTGCGTCCGTCTTTATGAACAAACGCGACCATTTGGGCGTTTATGCGGGTAGATTGCCAAACGGCGAAGAATACTACCGCTCTGCGGATAAAACGACGACCAAGGGCTGGGAACTCGCCGTCGGCGGACGCTTGAGCGACAGATGGCTGCTTAATGCTTCCTATGCGCGTTCTAAAATCAAAGACAGCGAAGGCAAGCAACTGCATCCGTCTTATCCCGTTCATTTGTTCAAACTCTTCACGGCGTACGACGTAACCGACCGTTTGAACTTGGGCGCAAACGTCAACTGGCAAAGCCGCAGCCATACGCTGGACGAATATCCCGCAGATATCAACCCGGCTGCTGCCGCTGCATTGACCCAACGCCCATACGCTACGCTGGACTTGACCGCGCATTACAAAATCGGAAAATCCACACGCATCGGTTTGGACTTTGAAAACGTGTTCAACAAACGCTACCGCACCATGCCTGATATCCATGTTTACGGCACACCGCGCAGCCTGACCGCAACCGTCAAACATACTTTCTAAACGGATACTGCCTGCCATCTTGAAAGGCAGGCAGGCACTGGAAACCGTTTTAAAGAAAGAAATGCCGTCTGAAACCTTATCGTTTCAGACGGCATTTTATTACCCGGCCGGTTATTTACCGGTTTGGGTATCCCGTTTCAATCCTCCGCCGAGTGCCTTGTACATATCGGCAAGGTTTTCGGCGCGGGTTAGTTGGGCCGACAAGACGGCACCCTCGGCCGAATAGCTGCTGCGTTCCGCATCGAGCAAATCGAGCGCTCCGGATACGCCGTGTTTGTAACGCAGACCGACCAGACGCAACGCTTCCTTATAGGCACGGCTTTGTTTGCTTAAAGCGGCATAGGCTTTATCCAGCTGCTCTCGCGCGGTCAATGCGTTTGCCACGTCTTGAAATGCGGATTGGACGGCGGATTCATAGGCAACGATTTGTGCCTGTTGGCGCAGCTTGGCTGCATCAAGGTTAGCTTTGTTCGTACCCCAGGTAAAAATCGGCAGGGTAATAGACGGCGCAAACGACCAAACACCAGTGCCGCTTTTGAACAACCCACTCAATTCGGTAGAACCCGTACCAACGCTTCCGGTCAGGCGGATGGATGGGAAAAAGGCGGCGCGTGCTGCACCGATATTGGCGTTTGCCTGTTTGAGCGCGTGTTCGGCGGCGCGTATGTCGGGACGGTCGAGCAATACTTCGGAACTCAAACCGGCCGGCAGTTTTTCAACAAAAAACTGCTTGTCCAACGGCAAACCGGCGGGCAGGTCATTGGGTATCGGTTGGTTAATCAGGGTTGCCAAGGCATTGCGCGCCTGTTCGCGGCTACGGACGGCATTGGCATAATCGGCTTTGGCAGATTCAATCAAGGCTTCCTGCTGGCGCAGGGCGACGGCGGAAATCACGCCTGCCTTGTAACGCAATTCGGACAGCTTGTAGGTTGCTTCGCGCGTTTTCAAGACACGCTGCGCTAAGGACATCGCTTCTTCGGCATAACGCTCGTTGAAATAGGCTTTGGCAACGGTGGCAATCAGGCTCAAATGTGCCGCATCGCGGTTGGCGACACTGGCAAAATAGCCTTGCAGTGCTGCTTCGCTGCTGCTGCGTACACGCCCGAACAGATCGAGTTCATAAGATGCCGCACCCAGTCCGACATTGTAGCTGCTGCTGACATTGCCGCCGCTCAAACTGCCTTGGCGTGAGCCGCCGGCATTGGCGGCCAGTGTGGGCAGAAGGTTGTTGCGTTCGATCATGTATTGTTTGCGGTAGATTTCGCTGTTCAATACGGCTGTACGCAAACTGGTATTGCGTTCGAGTGCGATGTCGATCAGCTTTTGCAGGCGCGGGTCGGCAAAATAGTCATGCCAACCTAAATCGACCGCACGGATGCCGCTGTCGGCAGTATCGTTTTTAAACGTTTCCGCAACTTCGACTTTAGGCTGCTCGTATTGGGGAATCATGGTACAGGCAGACAATGCAAAGGCTGCTGCAACAGAAGTTAAGGTGGTTTTCAATGTAGTATTCATAAAAAAGTCCCGATGCCGTCTGAAAACCGGCGGTTTTCAGACGGTATTTTGCTTAATATTGTTTATCGTCCGAACCGGTTACACCCGCTTCTGATGCATGTCTGACCGCCATTGCATGCTCGTGTGCAGTTTCTTTGAAGAATTTGCGCACCACTACATAGAAAAGCGGAACCAAGAATACGGATAAAAGCGTGCCGACCAACATCCCCCAGAATACGGTTGTACCGATGGCGCGCTGGCTGGCAGAACTTGCACCACCGGCAATATACAGGGGAACCACGCCCAAAATAAAGGCGAACGAGGTCATGATGATCGGACGGAAACGCAGGCGGGCTGCTTCCAAAGCGGCTTCGACCGCGCTTTTCCCTTGCGCTTGAAGGTCTTTGGCAAATTCGATAATCAAAATCGCGTTTTTCGCACTCAAACCCATCACGGTAACGAAACCGACTTGGAAGTAGATGTCGTTGGCAAATGCAGGAATACCGCCCAACATCAGCTCGGTCAGGTTGCGCCCGGTTACACCTGCCGCCGCCCCTGCCAAGCCTAAAGGCATCACAAGCAGAACGGCCAGCGGAATAGACCAGCTTTCATAAAGTGCGGCAAGCACCAAGAAGACTGCAACGGCGGCAAGCGCGTAAAGGGCAATGGTTTGCGAACCACCTTTTGCCTCTTCGCGCGACTGTCCGCCCCACTCCAAGCTGTAACCGCCGCCCAATTCGTCAACCATTTTTTGAACTGCCTCCATGGCCTGACCGGTGGAAACACCTGTTGCGGGCGAACCGGACAGTTCCATAGCGGGATAACCGTTGAAACGAACGCTCTGTTCCGTACCCATCTGCCACGAAACGGTGGCAATCGAAGAAAGCGGAACGGCAATGCCCGATCTGTTCGGCACAGTCAGATTCAAGATGTCGGCAGGCTGCATACGTGCCGAAGCATCCGCCTGAACCATCACGCGCTGCAGACGGCCTTGGTTCGGGAAGTCGTTGACGTAAGACGAACCCAGCGCATTTGCCAGTGCGGTACGGATGCTGGCAAAAGAAATACCTTGTGCCGAAGCCGCCGAACGGTTAATGTCGATTTTCAACTGCGGCGCATCTTCCAAACCGCCGGCACGGACAGTGCTGGGGTTAAACAAACCGCTGGTACGCATTTTCTGAATCAATTCGTTGCGTTTGGCCAGCAATGCGGCATGACCGGTATTGTTGCGGTCTTGCAGGTTGATGCTCAAACCGGAACCGTTGCCCAACTCCATAATCGGAGGCGGAACGATGGCGATGCCGAAACCGTCTTTAAGCGTCCCCATCATCATACCCGTCAGCTTGCCGGCAATCGCAACGGCATCGCTGCCGGGGGCGGTACGTTCGTTCCAGTCTTTGAGCATGGCAAAACCCATCGCCATGTTCTGACCGTTACCCGAGAAGCTGAAGCCGGAAACGGTAATGATGTTTTCAATTTCAGGAATGCTTTTTGCCAACTGCGTTACTTGCGCCAGCGTCGCATCGGTACGCTCTTTGGTCGCACCCGCAGGCAGTTGCACGCTGACCATGACGAAGCCTTGGTCTTCGGTCGGCAAGAAAGAAGTCGGTAGGCGCATAAACAGGAATACGCCCACAACCGCCAAACCAACATAAACAACCATCATGCGCAAAGTCTTGCGCAAGACTTTGGCGACCCAGCCTTCGTAGCCGTGTGTCCAGTTATCGAATTTTTTGTTAAACCAACCGAAGAAACCTTTTTTCTCTTCGTGATGCCCTTTCGGGATGGTCTTCAACATTGTGGCACACAAAGCAGGGGTGAGTGTCAGCGCAAGGAAGGCGGAGAAGGCTATCGATGCCGCCATAGTCAGTGCAAACTGTTTATAGATATTGCCCGTCGCCCCGCTGAACATAGCCAGAGGAACGAATACAGACATCAAAACAGCAGTAATACCGATTACCGCACCGGAAATCTGACCCATTGCTTTTTTGGTTGCAGCCTTAGGCGGCAGGCCTTCACCCTCCATAATGCGCTCGACGTTTTCAACCACCACAATCGCGTCATCGACCACAATACCGATGACCAAAACCATCGCAAACATGGTCAGTACGTTTATCGACATGCCCATATAAGAGATGAAGGCGAAACCGCCCAACAGGGAAATCGGTACGACGATGGTCGGAATCAGCGTATAACGGATGTTTTGCAGGAAGAGGTACATCACGACAAAAACCAGCACCATCGCCTCTAACAAGGTATGGATGACTTTTTCAATCGAAATTTCGACGAATTTGGAAGTATCGTAAGGGGTTTTCCAGCTCATACCCTGAGGAAAGTATTTTTCCAACGTCGCCATGCGTTCTTTGACCGCTTTTGCCGTCGCCATCGCATTACCGCTATTGGACAGCATCACCGCCATACCGGTGGTATTTACCCCGTTCAGACGGGTTGAGGAAGAATAGTCTTCCATACCCAATCCGACTTTCGCCACATCCTTCAGGTAAACATTAGAACCATCAGTATTGGCGCGGAGGATGACGTTGCCGAATTCTTCGGCCGTACTCAACTGCCCTTGCGCCGTTACGGTAGCCGTAACAGTCTGCCCCTGAACAGCGGGAAGCGAACCAATGGAACCTGCGGAAATTTGGATATTCTGTGCCGACAGCGCACTGCCGACATCAGCAAACGACAAATTGTAGTTCTGCAGTTTCTTAGGATCAACCCAAATACGCATGGCGCGTTGCGCGCCAAACAACTGAACCTTGCCCACCCCGTCGATACGTTGCAGTTCGGGCACAATATTGCGCTGCGCGTAGTCGTTCATCTCCTCGGTTGACTGTACGTCTGACGACAGCATCACAATCATCAAGAAATTGGAACGCGCTTTGGATACGGTAACGCCGTACTGTTGAACGGTTGCCGGCAACATGCTCAGTACTTCGGAAAGCTTGTTTTGCACCTCCACCTGAGCCAAATCTTCGTCGGTTTCAGGCGTAAAGGTCAGGCTCACGCTGCCGCTGCCGCTCGAATCGGCAGAAGTGGACATATAATCCAAACCTTCCACGCCGTTCATATTCCGCTCGATAACGGAAAGTACGCTGTCTTCCATCACTTGTGCGGATGCACCCGGATAAGTAGCCCTCAGGGTAATATTCGGTGCGGCAACAGACGGATATTGCGAAACAGGCAGGCTTTTAATGCCGAAAATACCCGCCGCAATAATGAAAATCGAAATAACCCACGCAAAAATGGGGCGGTCGATAAAGAATTTAGCCATCGATGCCTTCCTTATTTCTCTTCAGAAGCAGGTTTGGCTTCAGATGCCGTCTGAACGCCGGCTTGAGGGGCAGAAGCTTGGTTTTCAGACGGCATCCATTCTTTAGGCGTTACTTTTTTCGCACCCGTCATGCCGGCGATACTGATTCCTTCCACAACTACCTTGTCCCCGTCCTTCAGACCTGACGTAACAATCCAATTCGCACCCTGCTGTTGTGCAACCGTTACCTCGCGTGGTTCCATGCCGCCTTGGGCGTTCACAATCATCACGGTA
Source organism: Neisseria sp. RH3002v2f (assembly GCF_014596375.1). Lineage (NCBI taxonomy): Bacteria > Pseudomonadati > Pseudomonadota > Betaproteobacteria > Neisseriales > Neisseriaceae > Neisseria > Neisseria sp. RH3002v2f. Next base: position 172,878 of record NZ_MAYZ01000020.1, on the reverse strand, counting down.
TCTTTCGTACCGCGCGTTACCGCCTGCTGTGGAACGATGAATGCATTATCCACCGCCACTTGATCCATCAGCACGCGCACATACAGGCCGGGCATCAGGATATTCTGATCGTTCGGTACGGCGGCGCGCAGGGTAATCTGACCGGTCGATTCGTTGACGGTCGGATCGGCAAACAGCAGGCGGCCTTTTTCAGGATAAACCGTACCATCATCAAATTTGATGCCGACCGCTACCGCACCGTCTGCCGCCAGCAGCTTGCCTTCGGCTATCTGCCGGCGCAGTTTCATCACTTCGGATGCAGACTGGGTAACGTTCACATACATCGGATTGGTTTGGCGGATGGTCGCCAGTACGGTCGCATCGCCGGCGTTCAGCAACGTACCTTCGGAAACTTTGGACTGGCCGATAAAGCCCGAAATCGGTGCGGTAATACGCGAACGGTTCAAGCTGATACCGGCGGATTTGATTGCCGCCTGTGCCGCTTTGACGCCTGCCTCGGCAGAACGTTTCGCCGTTACCGCGGCATCGTACTCTTGTTTACTGATGGCATCGGCGGCAACCAGAGGTTTGTAACGCGCCAAGTCGGCATTGGCTTTAGCGAGGGTCGCCTGCGCGCTGGCTAATTGGGCGCGCGAGCTTTCCAGATTTGCTTCATAGGTGGAGCTGTCGACTTGGTAAAGCGGCTGTCCGGCATGGACATAACTGCCTTCTTGGAACAGGCGTTTTTGGATGATGCCGCCGACTTGCGCGCGGACATCGGCGGTACGCAGCGATTCCAAACGTCCCGGCAACTCGACAGTCAATGCGACGGTTTGCGGATGGACGGTTACGACACCGACGACGGGGGTCGGAGCTTCCCGACCCACAGGCTGCCCGCCCTGTGCCGCCTCATCTGCTTTGCCGCAAGATGACAGTGCCAACGCGACAGAGGCTGCCAACGCAGCCGCACGCATCGCCTTAGAAGCATAAAAAGCCATTATTTATCCTATCTGTCTGGTTTGATATAAAGGGTTTTGCCAATCAACAGGCATTCTTATTTCAGGATATAAAAACCGCCTGCTTTGATACCCGAATGTTCGAACGGGTTGCAAAGCAGATTATACCTGTTTTCAAAGTTGAGATGTAGTCTCAATTTCATGGGTTTCATTATACATACACGCTTGCATGGTTTCAAAGCATTTTTTATAATCCGCCCTCATCAAACCGTGCCGAAACGAAACTGCCATTATGAGAAAAACCAAAACCGAAGCATTGAAAACCAAAGAGCATCTGATGCTTGCCGCACTGGAAACCTTTTACCGAAAAGGGATTGCACGCACCTCGCTCAATGAAATCGCCCAGACTGCCGGCGTAACGCGCGGCGCACTCTATTGGCATTTCAAAAATAAGGAAGACTTGTTTGACGCGTTGTTCCAACGTATCTGCGACGACATTGAAAACTGTATGTCGAAAGATACGGAAAATAATGCCGAAGGACAATCTTGGGCAATATTCCGCCGTACGCTGCTTCATTTTTTCGAGCGGCTGCAAAGCAACGACATCCACTACAAATTCCACAGCATCCTGTTTTTAAAATGCGAACACACGGAGCAAAATGCCGCCGTTATCGCCATTGCACGCAAGCATCAGGCAATCTGGCGCGAGAAAATCACCGCTTTTCTGACCGAAGCGGTGGAAAATCAGGATTTGTCGGGTGATTTGGACAAGGAAATGGCGGTTATCTTCATCAAGTCGATGTTGGACGGGCTGATATGGCGCTGGCTCTCTTCCGCTGAAAATTTCGATTTGGGTAAAACTGCACCGCGCATCATCGAAATGATGATGGACAACTTGGAAAATCATCCCCAGCTGCGCCGGAAATAATCAAGCCTTTGTAACAATGCCGTCTGAAAACCTTTTTTCTGTTTTCAGACGGCATTTGTCTTTCTATCCTGTTATGCTGTTCCGGCCTCTTCCTTTTTTTCCGCTGCGGCAAGCGTGTCGGCAAGCAGGCGGACGAGGTTTTCAAACAGGGGCTGTTCGAGTGGTTCTTCTCCTCCGCCGAAAACGAGGGCAACTTCGGTATAGTCTTTCTGCCCTTTGCTGACTTTGCTGCCGTAATAGGCGGTTTGGGCTTTTTTCAGTGCCGCATCCCAATCCGTTTTTTCGGCCAATGTTTCGGCGGCGGCAAGCGAGGTCTTGGCAAAAAACGGCAGCGGGCGGTTTTGTCCGATATTAAAAAATGCAATCCATTCCGACAATAGCTGCAATGCCCTGTCTTGCGCGATTTCCGCCAATACTTCTGTTTCTCCGGATCTGACGATAAAGGTTTGCCGCGTTTCGGCTTCAGACGGCATGACGGCGCAAAATATCAGGTGTTCCAGCAAAAAAGCGATACGTTGCGGCGCATTGGGTTTACCGTAGGCATAAAACACCTGCCCGCACCGGTACAACCTGCCCAGACTTCCTTTTAGGATTTGTCCGTCCGACGGTATGGCGTATGAAAGCGGGGGCAGTTTGGGGCTGTTTAAAATAGCCGTGTCGATTTGTTTGGCGGCAAGTTGGAAAGACTGCTGCCAAAGCTTGCCCAATTCCCCTGAGGGCAGGAGGCTTTCCGCCACGATACGGGCGGCTGTTTGGGAAAAATCTTGTCCTTCGCGGCGCGCCTCGATATAGGTTTCGGCGATTTGCTCGGCATGTTGTGGCTCAAAGGGCTCGGCCGGCTCCCATGCTTCGTCGATATAGGGTTCGCTCCAAGAAAGCTGCTGCTGAAGCCATGCTTTGACGGGATTACGCCAAAACCGGACAAATGCCTCCTGTCCGATTTCGGCAACGGATTCGCAGCTTTCGACGGGATTGTCGAAAAAGGGCTGGGGCTGCCCTGAGGGGCATCCGAGTGCTTCGGCGTAGTCGGTACGTGTACTGAATATGCCGTCTGAACGGGAACCGGTCTGGAAATAGCGATGTGAGAAGGGTTGCAACGGATGCTGTTCTATCCAGTTTTCTGCAAGTTGCCGGCTGCCGATTCCGGTCATGGCAGCAACAGTATCGATGAGTTCGCCCAACAGTGAAGATGGAGCTAGTTCTTCGTCTTTGCGGATGTCACGCCCGATGTAGGACAGGTACAGGATTTCACGCGCACTAATGAGGGCTTCGAGGAACAGGTAGCGGTCGTCATCGCGGCGGGCGCGGTCGCCTTTGGCGGGATGTTTGGCAATCAGGTCGAATACGGCGGCTTTGGTATTGCGGGGAAAATCTCCGTCGTTCAAACCCAACAGGCAGATGACTTTAAAGGGCAGGCTCCGCATCGGTACCATACTGCAAAAGGTGATGCCGCTGCGTAAAAAGCCCGCCTCGCTTTCACTGTCGAGGAAACGGCGGATGTGGCGGATGACGGTTTGTTGCGGCAACTGCCCGACGAACCCGGCCAGCGTGCTCTCTTCCTGCCATTTGACCCATTCGTTTTCAAGATTTTGGACTGCCTTTTGGTCATCGGCTTCGGCTTGGAACAATGTTTTAAGCAAACCTCGGCAACGTCCTACCCATTCATCAACCGTCGCAGGTTGCCGCCATATCCGTACAATATCCGACAGGGACTCGATAAAGGCGGCAAAACGTCCGAACATGGCGGTTTGATTCACGTCGGCATACCACGCGCTGACATCCTGCCACATCGGATTGCCGCCTTCGGGCAGCATCCAGCCCAAGATCATGCGTTCTACCGCCTGCTTCCAGGTGAACAGCTGATCCGTGCCGCCGCGCATTTCTCCGTCCAAACCCCAGCGGACGTTCAAATCGGCAACCATGTCGTGCAAAAGCGGCAAATCATCCTCAGTCAGTCCGAAATGGCGCAACACGGGCGCGGTTTCTAAAAGCACAAGCACTTTATCGACTTCAAATCGGCTTTCCAACAAGTCGAACAGGCATGACAAAGCATGAAACAGCGGTTGTCGGCGGCTGATTTTCACATCCGAAACGGAATACGGCAATGCCTGCGCACCGGGCTGCGCCTGTCCGAACACGGCTTCGATAAAAGGCGTATAGGATTCGATATTCGGGGTTAATACGGCTATATCATGCGGCTGCCAATCGGGATGTTCATGTAGAATTTTCAACAGTTTGTCTTTGAGTATCTGCAATTCGCGCAAAGGGCTGTGTGCGGAGACGATGCGTATCGATCCGTCGTCCGTATTAATATTTCCCGCTTTTTCAGACGGCATATCCAAGTTTTGGATATCGGTTTGCAGGGCGTGCAAAAGCGTATCGCGGCTGCCTTCTTCGAACACCGGCGTTTCTTCTTCTATTTCCATTTCGTTCAAAAAGTCGAAAAAGTCCCGCCCCTGCTTGCCCAATGAGGCGAGCAGCGGATGCCCCGCCTGAGTTAAATCGGGATCGCCACTGCCTTTGAGGATTTGCGCCGCTTCAATGACATTGCCCCAATACATCCCGCTTGGATTGAGTGCGAACACGAACACATCGCAATGTTCGGACAGCTTGTGCAAAAGCTGCAGATACATCGGCGCCATAGTGGAAATGCCGAAAACGAAATAACGCTCGGGCAGCTTATCACTGCTCAAAGATTCCAACAGCTTTTCCCACAAAGCAACACGGTGCAGCGCGCTTTGCCTGCCGTCGTCGAGGTAACGCCACAGTTTGGACTGCCAGATTTCATCGTCGCCCAAACCGAGCAGCCTGCCCTGCTGCCAAACGTCTATCCACTGAGGACGATACACAAGGTATTGGTCGAATATGTCTGCAAGCTGGCCAGCAAGCTGATAATCTGCCGATTCGCCGCTGCCCAGATAGTCTTGCAGCACATTCCTCACATCTTCAAATTCTGCCGTATTCCGGAATACCTCGCTGCGGAACAAATCCAGCAGCCGCCAGCGCATGACTTCTGGGGCAAACGGGCTGAGTTCCGGAATACCGGGAATCAGTTTTTTCATCAACTTCCACGTCAGGCCGGCGGGCAGGCTGAACGCCAAATTCGCCGCCACGCCCAAATCGCGGGCGAGGCAGGTATTGAGGTAGCGGCGCATCCCCTGACTCTGCACAATAATTTGTTCGGGCTGTAGAGCCGATTTCAGCGGTTTGAATTTTTGAATGTGGGCAAACAGTGCCGCCAGCGTTTCAAGACGATTGGATTGATACAAATAAAACATGATTTCAACAAAAGTTGCGGACAAGTATTCGGGATTATATAGCCTTTCCCCCATCAACCTTCAAACAAAATGCCGTCTGAACATTCAGACGGCATTTGGTCATTTAAACCATTTCCTCAAAACAGGAATCCGCGACAGCAGCAACGTATCCAACAGCCAAATAACGGCAATGGCAACCAGTGCGGTCGGGAAAAACAATGCAATTGCCAATAGCGGCAATGCCATCATCCACCAAACCGGCAGCTTGACTTTCTGTGCCGGCGGAACCATGCCCACCGCTCCGGTCGGACGGCGTTTCCACCACATCACGCAGCCGCTGACACTGATAAAAATGACGGCAAGGCAGAACAAGACGTTTGCCAATACGCTCCACCAGCCCAGAGTACCCATATGCAGCGCAATGCTTGCCGCCATGAATTTACCGAACGGGTTGTAATCGGCAAAACGGATATCGGCAAGAATCTTGCCGCTGTATTGGTCGATATGTACCGTACGGTCGGCAAACGGGCTGATCATGTCATAACTCATAGAATCCTGCGACAAAGTCCATACCCCGTCCTCACCTTTGGGCAAATTCAACTGATAACGCCCTTTGAAACCGATTTCCCGCGCGAAACGGTCGACGGTTTCCAAGGTCATCGGCTCGTCGGGGTTAATGCCGTCTTCACCCACAGTCGTCCCTGAGACAGGCATAGGCGTAAGCTCCAAAATCCACGGTACTTCTTTAACCTTGCCGTCATTCAATACCTCGCCGTGGGTCGGTACAACTGAAACAGGGTTCGGTTCAACACCCCATTTGCCGGCCGGGAACTGACTCCAAGCCTGTACGAACTTGCCGCCCCAAATACCCGCCCAAGCAATTCCGGACAGACAGAACAACAGCAAAATCAACGATACCCAAGTTCCAAACGCGCCGTGCAGATTCCGCCACCAAGAACGCGCCCTGCCTTTTGGCGGCAGCAGCATCGCTTTAATGCCGCGCTGTTTCGCCCACCAAAGGTACAAGCCGCTGACAACCATAATAATGGTCAGTGAAGCTGCCGTTTCCAAAAGATAATCGCCTGCCGCACCGAGCATCATATCGCCGTGAATTTCATCCATAGTGTGATACCAACCCTGATTGCGCGTCATGGTGTTGACCACTTTTGCCGTATAAGGATCGACCGCAACCATGGTTGCCTTACCCTCATTGTTGACACGGAACACAGCAACCATATCATCAGCACGCGGTGCAATATATTGGACGACAGATGAAGTCTCCGGATTAACGGCACTGCGTGCCGCTTCTGCCTGAACAGAGAGGGGTTGCACCACTGCCTGAGGAACGACATGAATACGCTCTCCCTCTTTACCGGTAATATTGGCAAACAACAGCATACCCAAACCTGTAACGGCAAGCAGGGTCAAGAAGGGCATAACCAACAAACCGGCATAAAAATGCCACCTCCAAACGGTCAGATAACGCCGGTTATTCTGCTGACCGGCTTCAGTTTTGATTTGTGTATCCATTAATCGTCCTTTTGAAATTAGGGTTATCGTGATGATGCGCGATTATAAATAATAAAGACTAATTCTTTATGATTAAAATCAATTTTTTTTGCAACATATGAAAAAAGATTCAATTTTGAAGAAACAAACCTATATGCCGTCTGAAAGCATCAAACAATGCTGTCCGACACCCAACCGCACCATTCTTTAAACCATACAAAAATATCAGTCGGTCTAACCGTTTAAGCATCAAAATCTCCACTTTCAAACGGCATAAATCAAAAACAGGATTTCCGTTCAAAATAAAAAATCCGGATTCGATATGAATCCGGATTTCTGCGTCCTACAAAGTCGGAAAACAACGGTTAGAACTTACCGCCTGACTGGTTGACCATATAGTCAACCGCAGCTTTGACCTCATCATCGCTCAAATCGCCGCGACCGCCTTTTGCCGGCATCGCATTGAAGCCTTCGATTGCATGTTTGTGCAATGTGTCCTTACCTTTTTTGATGCGATCGGCCCAGTCGGCTTTCGTGCCGACGTGGGGAATACCCGGAATCGCATTGCCATGGCAGGCGGCACAAACGGTTTCATAAACCTGTTTGCCGTCCACTTTGGCAGCAGGTGCGGCTTTTTCCTCGGCTTTAGGTTCTGCTGCGGCAGGTTTGGCTTCAGAAGCGGCTTGTGCTGCTTCTGCAGGAGCAGATGCTGTGGGTTCTGCCGCCGGTGCGGGAGTCGGTGCAGGTTCGGCTTTTTTCACCGGTGCTTTACCGTCTTTGTTGGAAAGACCCCATACATAAGCAGTCATGATATGCAGTTTGTCTTTATCTAAGAAATGTCCCCAAGCAGGCATTTGGCTGCTGCGTCCGTTGGTAATGGTTTCGATAATGGCTTTTTGCGTACCGCCCCACAACCACACGTCATCAGTCAGGTTCGGACCCAAACCTTGGATACCTTGCCCCTTATCGCCGTGACAAGTGAAACAGTTGGCAGGCGGACCGCTGAACAAGGCTTGTCCGCGCGCGGCACGTTCCTCATCATACTGACCTTTGGGTTTTGAAAGAGACATCACATAATGCGCAACGTCTTTTACGCCTTCCTCACCTAAAGCAGGACCCCATGCAGGCATAGTTGCAATGCGACCTTTCTCAATAGTCTCATGAATTTTATCGGGATCGCCGCCCCACAACCAATCGCCATCGGTCAGGTTAGGGAAACCTTTAGAACCTTTAGCATCAGAACCGTGACACTGGATACAATAAGTGTTAAACAGGTTTTGGGCAATTTGTTTGGCTTGAGGATCTTTTGCCACTTTTTCAATCGGCATATCTGCAAATTTAGCGTACAGCTTGCCATATTGTTCATCGGCTTTTTTAACCTCTTTTTCATATTGGTTATGGCTGGTCCATTTCAATAGACCTTTATAGTCGCCGACACCCGGATACATAACCAGATAACCGATACCGAACAACCATGTCAAAACATACAGCCAAAACCACCACCGCGGTAACGGATTATCGTATTCGGCAATACCGTCCCACTCATGACCCGTGGTTTGCACTTCTTCGCCCTTCTTCGGGCGCTTGACAACATTTTGAGACAACAGCAGCCAGGCTAAGCCGATAAAGCTCAGTAAGACAATAACTGCAATATATAAATTCCAAAAGTTACTGGTAAATTGGGATGTTGTGTTCATTGTTTTGCTCCGTTATCACGATATCAACGGTGTTCGCTTTTTTTATCTTGTGTATCTTGATTTTCATCGAAAATACTGTTTGCGGCATCATCGTAGTTTTTCTTGTTCCGTCTGTTGAAGACAATATAGAGTACCAACAGGAAACAGATGAAGATCCATACCGTAAAAAGAGAACGAATACCGTTAATATCCATGATGTTACCTTACGTTCTTCAAAGCCAGACCCAATCCTTGCAGATAGGCGACTACAGCGTCCAGCTCTGATTTGTTTGTCAAAGCTTCCGGTGCTTTTGCAATTTCCTCATCGCTGTAAGGCGTACCCACTTTACGCAAAGCCTTCATATGTGAAACGGTTGCTTCAACATCTACCTTATTGCGTGCAAGCCACGGGAATGCCGGCATATTGGATTCAGGCACGACATCACGCGGATTCAGCAAGTGGATACGATGCCATTCGTCAGAATAACGACCGCCGACACGTGCCAAATCAGGACCTGTACGTTTGGAACCCCATTGGAACGGATGGTCATAAACTGACTCTCCGGCAACGGAATAATGACCGTAACGTTCAGTTTCTGCACGGAACGGACGAATCATCTGGGAATGGCAGTTATAGCAACCTTCACGGACAAAAATATCCCGTCCTGCAACTTGCAAAGCATTGTAAGGTTTCACGCCCGGAACCGGCTGTGTTGTCGCCTTGGTAAAGGCCAATGGGACAACCTCGATCAACAGACCGACACTGACTACAAGCAGCGTGAACACAATCAGAACACCGATTTTTTCTTCAGCTAATTGTTGTAATTTCATTTTGGTAGCCTATCTTTCTTAGTATTTTAGTGATGCTGTGTTTGGGAAACCGCAGGGATTTCAGCATCAACCGCTTTACCGCTGATGGCTGTGCGGTACACGTTGTACGCCATAATGCACATACCGCTCAGATACAATAAACCACCTGCAAAACGAATCATGTAATAAGGCATGGTACGTTTTACGGATTCAACAAACGAATAAGTCAAAGTACCATCATCGTTCAAAGAACCCCACATCAAACCCTGCATTACACCGGCAATCCACATAGCAGCGATATACAGTACCACACCGATGGTGGCAATCCAGAAATGTGCTTCTACCAGTTTGGTGCTGTGCATCTGTTCTTTACCGAAAAGGCGAGGAATCATGTAATAAACAGAACCGATAGTTACAAAACCTACCCAACCCAATGCACCTGCATGAACGTGCGCGACAGTCCAGTCCGTATAGTGGCTTAATGCATTGACCGTTTTAATCGACATCATCGGACCTTCAAAGGTAGACATACCGTAGAAGGACAAGGATACAATCAGGAATTTAAGAATTGGGTCTGTACGCAGTTTGTCCCATGCGCCGGATAAGGTCATGATGCCGTTAATCATACCGCCCCAAGAAGGTGCAAACAGAATCAAAGACAGAACCATACCCAAAGATTGAGTCCAGTCAGGCAGCGCAGTGTAGTGAAGATGGTGCGGACCCGCCCACATATAGGTGAAGATCAACGCCCAGAAGTGAACGACAGACAAGCGGTAGGAATAAACGGGGCGACCTGCTTGTTTGGGGACGAAGTAGTACATCATACCCAAGAAGCCGGCAGTCAGGAAGAAGCCTACGGCGTTATGACCATACCACCATTGAACCATGGCATCGATTGCACCTGAATAAACAGGATACGATTTCATCAAACCGGCAGGAATACTAATGTTATTGACAATGTGCAAAAGCGCAACTGCCAAAATAAAGCCGCCATAGAACCAGTTGGCAACATAAATATGTTTAATCTTACGTTTGGCAATCGTACCGAAAAATACGATGGCGTAAGCCACCCAAACCAATGTAATCAGAATATCAATCGGCCATTCCAGTTCGGCATATTCTTTACCCTGAGTCCAACCCATAGGCAGGCTAATGGCCGCAGCAACGATTACTGCCTGCCAACCCCAAAAGGTAAATGCAGGCAGCCAACCGCCGAAAAGACGGGTGTTACAGGTACGTTGGACAACGTAGTATGAAGTGCCGATCAAGCCGCAACCGCCAAATGCGAAAATAACTGCATTGGTATGCAGCGGACGCAGACGACCAAAGTGAAACCAAGGGCCGATGTCCGATAAATCAAGGGCGGGAGCAAACAATTGGGCAGCCACGATAACGCCGACCAACATGCCCACGATACCCCAAACTACAGTCATGATGGCGAACTGGCGCACCACTTTGTAGTTGTAAGTTTGTGTGTCCATGAGAGTCTCCATGAATTATGGGAATAAAAATTTTTTATCCTGCCGACCCTTGCAGCCTATTCAAGGTACAATTCGGGCAAGCGTAATTTTTTCTAAATTTAACATATCTACTTTATTACGCCAAGCAGAATTACATTTGAAAGATAAAGGGTGCCCACTCTTAAATATATTTTTATTCCATAAAAATCAAATTTTTATAATAAATTGCATTTTATTTTTCATTACTTGTTTTTCAAGCCCCTTTTTTTTATAGCACTTTATTGATGTAGATTAAGCTGCATTCTAAAGTCATTTAGTCAATAATATTTAACAATACAAGCAATAGCTATGATTAATTATAAAATTGTTCCATCTCCTCTCGATCATGAATGGCACATCCTACTGACATTCACGAAACATGATGATTTTCCAATAGAAATAAGCCTCCCGAACTGGACTCCCGGCAGTTATCTGATTCGGGATTTTTCCCGCCACATTACATCTATCGATGCATCCTGCAACGGTGTACCCGTCCGACTCGACCAAATTGCAAAAAACTGTTGGCATGCCGCCTCCTCACGCGGAGAGTGGCAAATCCGCTACACAGTGTATGCATTCGATTTGTCTGTTCGCGGTTCTTTCCTGTCGACGGAACGAGGTTTTTTTGACGGGGCATGCCTGTTTTTAAGGGTTAAAGGGGCTGAGATGCTGCAGCACCGGTTGGATTTGTCTGATATTCCGACAGGATGGCGTATCGCCACGACCCTAACCGAAACAGACCGATATATTTTTCAGACGGCATCCTATGCCGAATTGATTGACCGCCCTGTGGAAATGGGCTTGATTGAATTTTTAGATTTTGAAGCGGCAGGAATTCCGCATACACTCGCCCTAAGCGGCATCTATCCCGACTTCGACCGCAACAGGCTGATTTCAGACCTCAAGAGAATCTGCGAAACTGAATTGGCAATATTTTCCTCCCCTGCCCCATTTGAGAAATATTTGTTCCTGCTCCATGTCGGTGAACAAATATATGGCGGTCTGGAACATACCGACAGCACCGCCCTGCTTTCTGACCGGCACTGGCTGCCACCTGCAGGCATGGCCGATGCCAATGAAAACTATACCCAGCTGCTCGGGCTTTTCTCCCACGAATATTTTCACGCGTGGAACGTCAAATCCATCAAACCTACCGCATTCGTCCCTTATAACCTCGACAAAGAAAACTATACCGAACAACTATGGGCATTCGAAGGCATTACATCCTATTACGACGATTTGTTTTTGGCACGCAGCCGCACCATCTCGCCCGAATCTTATTTAAACCTGCTGGCACAAGGCATTACGCGCGTACAACAAACCCGCGGCCGTTTGAGGCAGACCTTGGCGGAATCGAGTTTTACCGCGTGGAACAAATTTTATAAACCGGATGAAAACAGTCCGAACGCCATCGTCAGCTATTACCAGAAAGGTGCACTGGTCGCATTGTGCCTTGACCTGATAATACGGAACCGGAGCAACGGCAGTCATTCTCTTGATACGGTAATGGACGAACTCTATCGAGAGTGGGCGGATACGCGCATGGGCATTCCGGAAAAACACTGGCAAATCCGTTGTCAGGAAATTACCGGCTTGGATTTGGAAGATTTTTTCCAAAAAGCGTTATACAGTACCGAAAATTTGCCACTTGCCGAATGCCTGTCTACCGCAGGCGTGGGACTGACCTTCCTGCCTCTTCCCCGTCAACACGGCGGCGGATATGCGGAACACATTTGCCCCGTCCTCCCGGTAGGCGATTTCGGCGCACGTTTCAAACAAAACACCAACCACATCGTCCTGACACATATCCTTAACGGCGGCAGCGCGGAATCTGCGGCACTGTGTCCGCAAGACAAAATCATTGCTTTAGACGGTTATGCCTGCACCGACTTTGCCGCACAATGGGCCCAATACCCCGTCGGGGCAAAAATCAATATCCACTTCTTCCGTTCCGGCATATTGCGTCAAACCGTCTTGACGGTTCAGGCAACGGGGGCGGATACTGCACTTTTACATATCACAGACCGGAACCTGTTAGAAAACTGGTTGTTCGGTTAAACTTTCAGACGGCATTGCACACAAAATGCCGTCTGAAAACCAACCGCAAAGCAAAGGAAATAAAATGGCGATTCTAAAACTTGACGAACATCTCTACATCTCCCCACAACTGACTGAAGCCGATGCGGAACAAATCTCGCTACTGGGTATCAAAACCGTCGTCTGCAACCGCCCGGATCATGAGGAAGAAGGACAACCAGACTTTTCGCAGGCTCGCCCGTGGCTGGAAAAAGCAGGCGTTACCGGATTCCATCACCAACCCGTTATCGCCCGCGACATCCAAAACCATGATGTCGAAGCCTTCCGACAACTCATCGGACAAGCCGAATATCCCGTCCTTGCCTATTGCCGAACCGGTACGCGCTGCTCCCTCCTGTGGGGCTTCCGCAGAGCGGCAGAAGGTATGCCGGTTGACGAAATCATCCGCCGCGCAGAAGCGGCAGGTGTAAATCTGGAAAACTTCAGAACCCGTTTGGAAGACGCAGCGGTCAAACCATAAAACCGACCGATACAAAAATGCCGTCTGAACAGATTTCAGACGGCATTCGTTCAAACGTCAAACTTTATTGAGCCTTGGTTTCCGTTACAAAACCGATTTTGGTAATCCCTGCCTGACGGGCGGCCTCCAACGCTTTGTTCACATAATCATATTCTACAGCCTTATCTGCCGCAATTGCCACAATCACGTTTTCATTCTGATCCTTGGCAGCTTTCAGACGGCTTTCCACTTCCTCGATTTCCACTTTGCTTGCAGAATCTCCGCCGACATAATAACCACCGTTTGCATCAATCGTCAGGCGCAAGGGATCTTTAGGCTGTTTATCCTGCTTGTTTGCCTGCTCGGACGCGGTTGGCAATTCCAAAGGAATGGAATGCGTCAGCACCGGCATGGTAATCATAAATACAATCAGCAAAACCAGCATCACGTCCACCAACGGCGTAACGTTGATGTCGGACATAGGCGAGTCATCGCCGGAATTCATCGAACCGAATGCCATTTCATTAATCCTTTTGGTTCAACAGGCGGACATGCAAATCATGCGCCATCGCATCCAAATCCTGAGTCAGCGTCTTCGCACCGCGGTTAAGGAAGTTGTACGCCAACACGGCAGGAATCGCCACAAACAGACCCGCCGCAGTAGAAACCAATGCCTCGCCGATCGGGCCGGCAACCGCCGCAATACTCATCTGTCCGCTTTGTCCGATATTGATCAGAGCATGGTAAATCCCCCAGACCGTACCAAACAGACCGATAAACGGTGCGGTTGCACCAATGGAAGCAAGCGCGGTCATGCCATAATCAAAGCGACGCATAATCTGAGCCATACTGTTGCGGATTTGAATGACCAAATACTCGTTCAAGGGCAGCGCCTGAGCCAATTTGGAAGCTTCATTTTGACGGTAGTTGCGGTACGACTGCAATGCCTCTTGCGCCAGTTTGGACAGGGGAGCGTCAACGGCACGCACTTTTTCAAGCGCATCGTTCAAAGACAAAGTATTGCTCATATGCTGCTTAACAACCATATTGCCTTTGCGAGCCTGATACAGCTTAATGCTGCGTAAAACAATCAGACACCATGTTACGATACTCATCAGCAACATCAACACAAACACACCGATCAGGACGACATCGCCTGATTCAAACACTAATTTCAAATCCATAATGATTCCAAAACTGATAAAAACAAATCAAAAATCCAAGCTGCCGCAAACTGCCGCGACAACAGCCTAATTCAATTCAAATTTAACGGGGACTTTAAACTCCGTCCAGGCATCCGCATGGAAATGCCCATTTTGCGCCGCCTTGCGTGCCGCATTGTCCAAACGGGAAAAACCGCTGCTTTTCACCACTTTGACGGACTCGACATGACCGCCCGGAGACACCATCACACTCAGGACAACCGTACCCTGTTCATCGTTTTCCATAGAAAGCGTAGGATAAGGCGGTCGCGGAATACTGCCGTTGGCACGCAGGGGATTGCCTTTGCTGCTGCCGGCACCTGTTCCGCCGCCGCTGCCGCCGGTTCCTTCCCCATGCTCGCCTTTGGCTCCGCCGCTGCCTTTACCGCTGCCTTCTCCGCGCCCCGTTCCGTCACCTTTGGTACCGGTTCCCTTACCTTCGCCCCCGCCGTTCTCGCTGCCGGCTTTGGCGGAAGTATTGCCGGGATGTTCGGCAGGTTTTTCAGACGGCTTCTCTACCGTTTTCTCAACCGGTTTGGGAGTCGGCTTCACTTCCGGCTTAGGCTCTGGTTTCGGTTTTTCTTCGGGTTTCGGCTTTTCCTTGGGCTGCTGAATATCTGTATCCGCCTTTTTTGTAACCACCGGCTTCAAAACCGGTTTGGGCGGCTCGACAGGTTTAGGCTGCTCAGGCTCGGGTTGTGGCTCAGGCGCAGCAGGCGCACCTGCGCCTTCGGGCGCACCATCCCCGCCCCCAAAATCACCGAGATCAACAAACTCGATATTTCCGGCATCCACCACAGGAGGCTTGTGCGCCTGCCAAAGCAATGCAACCATTGCCAAATGCAGCAGTGCAACAGAAACCACGACCGCAGGGGTTAAAATTCGTTCTTTATCCATAATTCGACCATAATAATGGCAACAATTCCTATTTGCAACCTATTTTTTATAATTTGTTGTCATGTGAACGCCTGCTTCATTCATAGGCAAACCGTGTTTAAACGCGGTATTACAGCAAATCATCAGATAATAGGTTGGCAGAAAAAATGATTCCGTCTGATTTCTTATTCCAATAAAATCAGGTTAGATGGTATATTGCTGTTTTCAGCCGCCAGTAACTGCATACCACCTGTTTTAAAGGAAAATCATGTTTCGGAATTTTGACTTGGGCGTATTCTTGCTTGCCGTCCTGCCCGTACTGCTTGCCATTACCATCAGGGAGGTGGTACGCGGCTATACGGCGCGCTACTGGGGAGACAACACTGCCGAACAATACGGCAGGCTGACACTGAACCCCCTGCCTCATATCGACTTGGTCGGCACGGTAATCTTTCCGCTGATTACGTTGATGTTCACACCGTTTCTATTTGGTTGGGCACGTCCTATCCCTATCGATTCGCGCAACTTCCGCAACCCGCGTCTTGCCTGGCGTTATGTTGCAGCATCCGGTCCGCTGGCAAATCTGGCAATGGCGTTTTTGTGGGGGCTAATTTGGGTATTGGCCCCATTCATCGGCGACGCATACCAAATGCCGCTGGCAAAAATGGCAAATTACGGCATCCTGATTAACGCCATTCTGTTTGCGCTCAACATCATTCCCATCCTGCCTTGGGACGGCGGCATTTTCATCGACACCTTCCTGCCGGCGAAATATTCGCAAGCGTTCCGCAAAATCGAACCCTATGGGACGTGGATTATCCTGCTGCTTATGCTGACCGGGATTCTAGGGGCATTTATCGCCCCTGTCGTACAGCTGGTTATGATACTGGTTCAATCCCTCATCGGATGGTTTATTTGAATTTACGGTTTTCGGGCGGTACGGCCGTATTTGCCAACTACAGGAAAACGCAGCAAGGCTTTCCTGCCTGCTGCGTTTTCCTGTTTTACAATGCCCTGTCAAAATAAAGCGGCACGCCTGATTTTTCACTCATCGTCATCAGATAACCCATCACCTTTTGAGGCCATTCGATTCCCCGCACTACGGTCAGGTTGCGCAAAATAGGAAAAACCAAAATATCCTCCATGCCGATTTCTCCGTTTATGCCGTCTGAAACTTCATGTATCAGACCGTCCAAATCGTTCAGATCTTCATGGATGCGTTCAAGATATTGGGCGGTTTTATTCAGATTGGCAGAAAAGCTTCCGATGTTTTTCTCTTTTTTATCTGTAAAATATTTAACCGCTTCGGCAGTAGCGAACTCGGGCAGACCGATTTTAACAGTACGCGGCTGAACCAGTTTGTTGTTGTAACTGCCGACTTTGTCCAGCCATGTCTGTATTTCGGGGCGGATTTCATTTTTCAGACGACCCTCTCGGTCAAGATAACGGACAATGTCCAAACTCTCGCCCATAAACGAACCGTCTTCTTTTTGTAGGATGGGCACTTGTTTCGCGCCAATCATGCCGATAGGCGTTGCCTCATCGTCGTTTGCCATCACGACTTCTTCAACGTCAGCACCAAACAGCCCGGCAGCCATCCGCGCACGCACGCAAAACGGGCAATGGTCGTAAATATACAGCTTCATCGGATACTCCTTTCATGTTCGTCAAACGGACAAACCTTATCACTTAAGGTCGCCTGAAACAACTGCCGACAGCCGATTCGCTTGAGTCCGATACAAAATCGCTCCATCCAAACCCCAAAGAGGGATTTTCCAATGCGCCGAATCATGAAGAAAATCGGTTTTGCGCACTCAATACCGTCTGCCGTTTCTTTGTTTGAAAGCCGATTCACGATACATACAACATCCCGCAAAACAGCCAGCAAATCTCCTTTACAACCTGTTACAATAAACCTGTTTTTATCGAAACGAAAAGACACCATCATGACCACCATCAGCCCGATTCAAGACACGCAAAGCGCGACTCTGCAAGAATTGCGCGAATGGTTCGACAGCTACTGCGCCGCGCTGCCGGACAACGATAAAAACCTCATCGGTACCGCATGGTCGCTGGCGCAGGAACACTATCCCGCCGATGCCGTCACACCGTATGGCGAGCCGCTGCTCGACCACTTCCTCGGCGCGGCGCAGATGGTCCATGAACTCGACCTACTCCCCGATGCCGTTGCCGCAACGCTGCTTGCCGATATCGGACGCTACGTCCCCGACTGGAATCTATTGGTTTCCGAACGCTGCAACAGCACCGTCGCCGAGCTGGTCAAAGGTGTGGACGAAGTGCAGAAGCTCACCCACTTCGCCCGTGTGGACAGCCTCGCCACGCCCGAAGAGCGCGCCCAACAAGCCGAAACCATGCGTAAAATGCTGCTGGCGATGGTTACCGACATCCGCGTCGTGTTGATCAAGCTCGCCATGCGCACCCGCACCATGCAGTTTCTCAGCGAGGTTCCCGACAGCCCCGAAAAACGTGCCGTCGCCAAAGAAACCCTCGACATCTTCGCCCCGCTCGCCAACCGTTTGGGCGTGTGGCAGCTCAAATGGCAGCTCGAAGACCTCAGCTTCCGCCATCAAGAACCCGAAAAATACCGCGAAATCGCGCTGCTTTTGGACGAAAAACGCACCGAACGCCTCGAATACATCGAAAACTTCCTCAACATCCTGCGCGGTGAACTCAAGAAATACAACGTTCACTTCGAAGTAGCCGGCCGCCCGAAGCACATCTACTCCATTTACAAAAAAATGGTGAAGAAAAAACTCAGCTTCGACGGGCTGTTCGACATCCGTGCCGTGCGGATTCTGGTTGATACCGTCCCCGAGTGTTACACCACGCTGGGCATCGTCCACAGCCTCTGGCAGCCCATCCCCGGCGAGTTCGACGACTACATCGCCAACCCCAAAGGCAACGGCTATAAAAGTTTGCACACCGTCATCGTCGGCCCCGAAGACAAAGGCGTGGAAGTGCAAATCCGCACCTTCGACATGCACCAATTCAACGAATTCGGTGTCGCCGCCCACTGGCGTTATAAAGAAGGCGGCAAGGGCGATTCCGCCTACGAACAGAAAATCGCCTGGTTGCGCCAACTCTTGGACTGGCGCGAAAACATGGCGGAAAGCGGCAAGGAAGACCTCGCCGCCGCTTTCAAAACCGAGCTTTTCAACGACACGATTTACGTCCTGACCCCGCACGGCAAAGTCCTCTCCCTGCCCACCGGCGCCACCCCCATCGACTTCGCCTACGCCCTGCACAGCAGCATCGGCGACCGTTGCCGCGGCGCGAAAGTCGAAGGGCAAATCGTGCCGCTGTCCACCCAGCTTGAAAACGGACAACGCGTCGAAATCATTACCGCCAAAGAAGGGCATCCTTCCGTCAACTGGCTCTATGAAGGCTGGGTCAAATCCAGCAAGGCAATCAGCAAAATCCGCGCCTACATCCGTCAGCAAAACGCCGACACCGTGCGCGAAGAAGGCCGCGTCCAACTCGACAAGCAGCTTGCCAAACTCACGCCCAAGCCCAACCTGCAAGAGCTTGCCGAAAACCTCGGCTTCAAAAAACTCGACGATCTCTATACCGCCATCGGACAAGGCGAAATTTCCAACCGCGCCATCCAAAAAGCCTGCGGCAAGTTAAACGAACCGCCGCCCGTGCCCGTCAGCGAAACCACCATCGTCAAACAGTCCAAAATCAAAAAAGGCGGCAAAAACGGCGTTCTCATCGACGGCGAAGACGGCTTGATGACCACGCTTGCCAAATGCTGCAAACCCGCGCCGCCCGACGATATTGTCGGCTTCGTTACCCGCGAACGCGGCATTTCGGTACACCGCAAAACCTGCCCCTCTTTCCAACACCTCGCCGAACAAGCACCCGAAAAAGTGTTGGACGCAAGCTGGGCGGCGTTGCAGGAAGGGCAAGTGTTCGCCGTCGATGTCGAAATCCGCGCCCAAGACCGCTCAGGACTTTTGCGCGACGTATCCGACGCACTTGCCCGCCATAAACTCAACGTTACCGCCGTGCAAACCCAGTCCCGCGACTTGGAAGCCAGCATGAGGTTCACTCTCGAAGTGAAGCAAGTCAACGACCTCCCGCGCGTCCTCACCAGCCTCGGAGATGTCAAAGGCGTATTAAGCGTTACCCGGCTTTAAATACAAAAATGCCGTCTGAAGGTCGGATAACGCTTCAGACGGCATTTTGATTACCGGTTTTTTATCCGGCCTGCCAGACAGTACTCGCACGATTTATATCTAAATAATCAATACCCGCTTCATCGAATTTCGTTTCCAATTCTTCTACCGAATGAGTATCTAGAAAAAGCCTCTCTTGATGAGTAATCGGCAATAACCAGAAAAATCGGACATTATCCATATATTCCAACTCTTGCCCATAAGGATAAGGCAGAGAAATCAGAAAATGCCGAAAGGACGATTGATCGACCCACGGTCTGCCGATATTGACCGTTTTTCCTAATTGAAATCGATCGGGATAATGCATACTTGCCGATGCCAGCATTGCCAAGGTCTCAATATGTTCGGGCGTTTCAAACGGGCTGACGATAAAAAACTCCTGTCCTAAAAATGAGCCTATCCCAGAGCTGACATAAACCCAAGGCTCATCTGCATGATTAGGAATCACTTGGAAAACTTGGAAATCGGGAAGTTCTTCAACAATCCTTCCTAAAGCCCAAGTAAATCCTTTAATTTCATGATGTTTCCAAAAATTTTGCAAATGAGATAAAACAGTTTGATTATAGTCCATGCTTTTTAGCCTGTTTTCAAAGGTCGCCTGAAACCTGAAACAAGGTTTTTCAGACGGCATTGACCGTTTGAAGAAGGTATTTACCAAGCAAACGGTTTCCGATTCATATCCGAAAGGTTGTCAACTTCATTATCCAGCAAGAACCGTTCAAAAGCATTCCAACCCTTTTTTTCCACCAATTCTGCTTCCTGTTTATACAACGGGACAAGCAAAGGGAAAACGATATTGCAGTGTTCTCCATAACAGACCTGAAAATCATCGTCGAAATAAAATGGGGCGGAAACATACAGTGCATCCATTTTGCTACCTTCGATAATTACCCTGGGTAATTGAATAATTTCACCTCTTAAAATAGGTTGTCTATTGTCAATCAAATATTCAGCCACTCCTGATAGAAAAGCTGCAATATTTTCTTTATTCCATTCTTCAGAACAGGTAAAAATTAATTCAAACCTACTCTTATAGTTCAAGTCATATCGATTTAAGCCTAAAGTAGAAAAAGTAGTTACCCCTTTATATGGTTGTGATGGGAAGACGGAAACGCTGAGATGATAACGTCGATCCAAGCATTTTATACCGCTTTCGATTTCACCCAAATAATGTTCTAAATGTTCAACTATAATCATTTTTTCTTAAAACTTTCATCCCTATCCCGGCAAGACGTAGGCTGTTTTGGGCTCCAATACCGACTTTTTTATTAACGGAAATGCCGTCTGAAAAATAAAGCAGCATCTTGATTTTGCCGCCTAAGGACTTTGCATCCATTCCTCTTTGCTGATTCCAAATTCAAACTCCGCCTGTTCAAATGCCGAATCTAATGTGTCATGATAAGTATCCGTTTGTTCCTGACCAGTCTCATCCAAATAAAACAAATAAAATCCTTGGTCATCTTCATATTGAACAATACTTAAAGCAACAGGTTTGGGAAGTATCCCCATTGGAGTGCGATGAATCGTTCTAATAGTAAAATCTTTATTTTCATCTAAGATGACTTTGAATAATTCTTTTACACTCATCATTCTTCAATCCCGAATAATTGTTACTACACTATTTTCTATTACACGTCCATTGGGTTTTTAGATTTTCCTTTGCGGTCAAACGCTACTTTAGTTACCTGTTTTGTATCAAAAATGCCGTCTAAAAGCCGAATATCGTTTCAGACGGCATTTTGACTGTTTAAAGCGGAGGCAGTTCTACAAACGGAAAGAAATGCTGAAACTTCTGATAAATTTCAGGATGTTTTTTTAAGGCTTTTAATGCTTTTTCTTTTGAAATAGGCGGATCATAGACATCTATCCCCCTTAAGAAGGCAATGCCGGTCAAGGCATTTTTTTTCGATTTCGGCAGGCTGGAACTCGGAGCAAAACCTACAATATTGCCAATATCGCCAATTCCTACATCGAAGTCCGCCAAGTCAAAAATATAAAAAGGGATGTCCTCGATGGGCATATCGCGTATTACTTGTTCAATCCATAACTTGAATTCATTTAAATCAATAGACTGAGAGAATAAGCATTTAATTGCAAATCCTAAATCATCACTATCCTCTTTTATGATTTTCCACATAGTTACTTTCCTTTACTCATCGCTCTCCAACCGATATGTCCGGTATCATGATGCAAGTCTTCATTAATCAATTGCATCCTTCCAGTATCTTGATGATGATGCCAAGTGTAGCCGGTATTTCAGATGTTCCTTTGCTGTTAAACGCTCTTTTAGTTACCTGCTTTGTATCAATAATGCCGTCTGAAAAGCGGAATGGGCTTTCAGACGGCATTGTTTTTTCTGTTTGACGGCCTCAATCCAAAATCTTGCCGACGATTTCGCCCACGTCTTTCGACAATCCTTCCTGCGCCCGAATGCGCTGCAATTCTTGTTTCACCCAGTTTTTGCGGTGCGGCTCGAGCTTGTTGCAGAGGTTGAACGCCTGCACCAAACGGGCGGCGACCTGCGGGTTGAAGCGGTCGATTTCGATGACTTTGTCGGCGATGAAGCGGTAGCCGCTGCCGTCTTCTGCGTGGAAATGCGGGACGTTGCGGCTGAAGCTGCCGATAAGCGATCGGGCTTTGTTGGGGTTTTCGATACTGAATTTCGGATGCTGCAAGGCGGTTTGAACCTGTTGCAGGGTGTCGCTGCGGCGGCTTGAGCCGACGAGGGCGAAATATTTGTCCATCACCAGCGCGTCGTCTGAAAACTTGTCGGCAAACTGCGCCAGCAGGCGGTTGCGCGTATCGCTTTCGTTGCCGTTGACGGCAGACAGGATGCCCCATTCGTGGGTCATGTTTTGCGCCATTTCGCCGTATTTTTCGGCAACGGTTTCGATGTGCGCGGGGTCGGCGCGCAGGACGAAGGCGCGGCAGACGTTGCGCAGCGTGCGCCAGCCGGCGGCTTCGGGGCTGTACTCGTAGCTTTGATTTTCCTGCTGCGCCGCCTGACGGTTCAATTCGTGCCATTTCGGCAGGAAGCGGACGGCAAGCGTATCCAATAAGGCTTCGCGCGCCTGATGGTAGCGCAGCGGGTCGATGTTTTCCGCGCCATCCCACAATTCGGCTTCGGACGGCACGCCCAAAAGCAGGGCTTTGAAGGCGTTGTCCAAGAGGTCGTCTGAAATGACTTTTTCGACGGCGGCAAGCAGTTTTCCATGTTTCGGCAACTCGACGCCGTCTGAAATCGCGGCGAGGTTGGCAGCGACGGCGCGGCGATAGAGCGTTTGCGCGGCTTCCCAGCGCGTGAAGGCATCGCTGTCGTGGGCAAGCAGGAGCAGCAGGTCGTCGTCGCTGTACGGATAATTCAAATGCACCGGCGCGCTGAACCCGCGCAACAGCGAGGGAACGACGGCTTCGGTTACACCTTCGAGCGGGAAGGTTTGTTCGGCTTCGGTCAGCAGCAACACGGCTTCGGTTGCGCGTTTGCCCTGATAATCGAATGCCACCGCTTCGCCGTTGCGGTTCAGCAGCCCGATTTTGACGGGAATCATCATCGGCTGCTTGTCCGCCATATCGGGCGTAGGCGGCACGGTTTGTTTAATGGTCAACTCGAAAACATTGTTTTTCAGACGACCTTCCACTTCCAAAACGGGCGTGCCCGCCTGGCTGTACCACAAGGCGAACTGGTCGAGATTGATGCCGTTCGCGTCCACCATCGCCGCGCGGAAATCGTCGCAGGTAACGGCCTGCCCGTCGTGGCGTTGGAAATAGAGCTTCATGCCTTTTTGGAAGCCCTCTTCGCCGAGCAGGGTGTGATACATCCGCACCACTTCCGCGCCTTTTTCATAAACGGTCATGGTGTAGAAATTGTTCATCTCCTCATAGCTGGCGGGGCGCACCGGATGCGCGGTCGGGCCTGCGTCTTCGGGGAACTGGTGCTGGCGCAGCAGGCGGATGTTTTCGATGCGGCGCACGGCGCGGCTGGCGCGGTCGCCGGAAAACTCTTGGTCGCGGAACACGGTCAGCCCTTCCTTCAGCGAAAGCTGGAACCAGTCGCGGCAGGTAACGCGGTTGCCCGTCCAGTTATGGAAATATTCGTGTCCGACCACGGATTCGATGCCTTCGAAATCGGTATCGGTGGCGGTACGGCTGTCGGCGAGGACGAACTTGGTGTTAAAAATGTTCAAACCCTTGTTTTCCATCGCGCCCATATTGAAATCGCCCACGGCGACGACCATAAAAATATCCAAGTCGTATTCCAAACCGAAACGCGTTTCGTCCCACTTCATCGCGTTTTTCAATGATTCTACGGCAAAGCCAACCTTGGGCTTGTCGGCTTCGGTGGTGTAAAACTCGATTTTGACGTTTCTGCCGCTCATGGTGGTGAAACAGTCTTCCGTTACCGCCAAATCGCCCGCGACCAAGGCAAACAGATAGCTCGGTTTGGCAAACGGGTCTTCCCATTTCACCCAATGGCGTTCGTCTGAAAACTCGCCGCCGTCGATTTTATTGCCGTTGGAGAGCAAAACGGGATAGCGTTTTTTGTCCGCAACGATGGTGGTCGTGAATTTGGACATCACATCCGGACGGTCGATGTAGAACGTGATTTTGCGGAAGCCCTCCGGCTCGCACTGGGTAAACAGATTGCCGCCGGAAGCATACAGCCCCATCAGCGATTTGTTTTCCGCCGGCAGGATTTCGGTTTCCACTTCGACGGTGAAACGTTCGGACGGCACGCCCGCAATCGTCAGCGTCTCGCCTTCCAACATATAATCCGCCGCAACGCCGTTGATTTTGACGGACAAGAGTTTCGCCGAACCGTCCAACACCAGCGGCTCTCCTACCCTCTGCGGCTCAACCGTCAAACGGGATTTCACGACGGTTTGCGGTTCGGCAATATCAAAATGCAGGTCGGTTTCGAGAATGCGGTAGGCAGGCGTTTGGTAATCTTTCAGATAACGGACGGTTTTGCTCATTTTTTTCTTTCAATATTATTTGGTTTGATAAGGAAAACCGGTTTCAGACGGCATGGGCAAACTCTGCACCGATATGCTGTATGAAACCGAAACATCAGTGCGGACGCACCGTCAAACAACCGGTTTTAATTTCAATCTTTATTTCCACGCTTGGACAAACTCTTCCCAATGCTGCTTGTCCCCGGCTTGTGCGGACAGGTAATTCCTAATCCGTTTGATTTCCATTTCGTATTCATCCGCATCAAACCTTCCGCTAACCAAACAGAAACGCAGGTACATCAGATAGGTATTTACCGCATCGGTTTCACAATAATTGCGGATTTCCTTCAATTTACCAGCATGGAATGCCTCCCAGACCTTGCTGCCGTCCATACCCAATTTACCCGGAAAACCGCACAGTTTCGCCATATCGTCCAGCGGCACGTTTGCCCTCGGCTGATAAAGTGCGAGCAAATCCATCAAATCGCAGTGGCGTTGGTGATAACGGCTGATATAGTTGTTCCACTTGAAATCGCGGCTGTCTCCAAATTCACCTTCGCCCATATCCCAATAACGTGCGGCACTGATGCCGTACAGCAATGAACGGTAATGCAGGACAGGCAAATCGAACCCGCCCCCGTTCCAACTGACCAGCTGCGGCGTATGTTTTTCAATCAACTCGAAAAATTTGGCAATGACCACTTCCTCGCCGTCATCCATCTCGCCGATTGTACCGACATGGACTTTATCCTGCCCCCAACGCATGCAGCACGAAATCGCCACAACCTGATGAAGATGATGCTGCATAAAATCTCCGCCTGTCTGAGCACGGCGTTTTTGCTGGGCAAACAGCACCACTTCATCGTCGGGCAACGAGGACGGCAGCTCGTACAATGTTCGGATACCCTGGACATCAGGTACGGTTTCAATATCGAAAGCCAAAATCGTGGTCATGACAGCACCTTGTATTTAAAACGGATGCGCCTATTGTGTCATTAAAAGGACGATAAAAAAAGAGGCAACCCCCCACAGGATTGCCCCAATACCTCAAATCAGAGATTTACGCTTCACAAACAATACAGGCTTCCGCCTGCGGCTTTACCTGCGCAGCTCAACTCTACGCCGGTAAACTTTCGTTTCACCATTTCCGATGAAACGCCAACCAGTCATAAAACTGACCGGCACATCCTTTCAGACGGCATTTCTTGGCTGCGTCTGTAATTCCATGTAGCGAAATGTACGCTATTTTTTACAGTTTGCCAAGCATTTTTTACAAAATTGATATAGAAGCGTTTACCTTATAAAATAGTGAATTTTTTGATTTTTTAGATTAAAATTCTAATAATTTATTTAAATTGATACTTAATTTTATAATATCTATATATTTGACAATATATTTCTTAAGTTAGCACCGAGCAAAATAACGGTTATTGAATAGTGATTTGCAACATTTTGTTTTTAAAGGAAATTAATTTTAATATATTAACTATATCGATAGAATATATTCATTGATTTATCATGTATTCTCCAAATTTTCTTTGAAATCTATTTTTAAAATTAGAAAATATTATTTTTTAGGCACTTAAATAACAGCAATTATTAAATACTTCTGTTTATATAATTCAATTTTTCGCATTTAAAAAAACAATCGCAAAACTCAATTTTCCCTTAACAGTTCATTATGTAGTTTCATGTAATTTGTAAAAATCCTGTACACCTTCCGGACGGGTTTTAAAACGCTTGTGCAGCCAAAAATATTGTTCCGGATGTTCGCGCACCCTGTCTTCGATAAAACGGTTCATGCGCTGCGCGTCGGCTTGCGCATCTTCACTCGGAAATGACTCCCAAGCAGGGTAGAAATGCAATGTAACCGTATTGTCCGCCTCCCTGACGGGGATGGCGGGAATCACTTTAGCATTTGCAATGGCGGCTATACGGCTCAAACCGGTAATCGTTGCCGTCTGAATACCGAAGAAATCTACAAAAACCGACTCATTGCGTCCGAAATCCTGATCGGGAAGATACAAAAACGGCGCACTGCTTTTGCGGAACTGCCTGATGATGGCGCGTAAACCTTCCGTACGGCCGATTAGAAAAACATTGTTATAGCGGTTGCGGCCTTTCAAAATCTGTTCGTCCAACATCTTATTTTTTTGATGGGAATACATACTGATCAGCGGAACATCCTGATTAAGCGCGTATACTGCCATCTCGAACGCGGTAAAGTGCGGATACAGGATGATGACTTTTTCCCCTGCCGACAATGCCTCATCCAGATAATGTTTGTTGCGGTAACGCACCAGCGACTTCAAACGTCCTGCGGGCGCATACCAGTATAAACCGTACTCCAGCATCAACTTCGCCATGTGTTTGAAATGCTGCTTCAATACGGTTTTACGCTTTTCCTCACTCCATTCGGGAAAACATTTTGCCAAATTGATTTCCCCAACCCTTCGGCGGGGTTTGACCAGACGGTAGGCAAGCAAACCCGTCAGGTCGGCAAGTTTGTGCAGCAGCGCAAACGGCAAAAACCGCAGGACATACAAAATAAAAAATATGAACTTCATCTTGATACACATTTCCTTTTCAGGGAGATAACGAAAATGCCGTCTGAAACTATTGGAATCTGCCGCGCTTGACCTGC
Source organism: Neisseria sp. RH3002v2f (assembly GCF_014596375.1). Taxonomy (NCBI): domain Bacteria; kingdom Pseudomonadati; phylum Pseudomonadota; class Betaproteobacteria; order Neisseriales; family Neisseriaceae; genus Neisseria; species Neisseria sp. RH3002v2f. Next base: position 145,855 of record NZ_MAYZ01000020.1, on the reverse strand, counting down.
ATCCCGGAAGGGCTGAGTTTGGACGCAAGCCCATGGTTGCGCAAGGCATGGGTCAAGGCCACCGCCAAACCGTCGGCGGCATCCGACTGAGGAGTTCCCGATAAGCCGAGCATCTGCACCACCATATGCTGCACCTGTTCTTTTGCCGCCTTACCCTTGCCGACTACCGCCTGTTTGACCTGCAAAGCAGTGTATTCCGAAACGGGCAAACCATGGCTGACCAGAGCCGCCAATGCCGCACCCCTAGCCTGCCCCAACATCAGCGTCGATGCCGGATTGACGTTGACGAAAACCTGTTCCACTGCCGCCTGTTGAGGTTTGTAAACGGTAACGACTTCGCCGATATGCCGCACAATCACGGCAATCCTGTCTGCCAGTGCGGCATTGGCGGGCGTTTTGATGCAGCCTGAGGCAACATAAAAATGATCCCGCCCCCTGACATCGATGACACCGAAACCCGTTACGCGGCTGCCCGGGTCGATGCCTAAGATACGGACGGTTGCAGCCATATTCACAGCAAACCGTGTTGAATCAGTTTTTTACGCAAGGTATTGCGGTTCAGTCCCAACATGACGGAGGCTTTGGACTGATTACCGCCACATTGCTCCATCACACACACCAGCAGCGGTTTTTCCACCTGATGCAATACCATATCGTACACGCCGCAAGGTTCGGTACCGTTCAGGTCTTTGAAATATTGTTCTAAATTTTGTCTGATGCATTGAGAAATATCGGGAAGGGTATGGGGCATGATTGCACTTTCAAAGGATAATCAAGTGTTCAGAAGGCATTTGGGCGGTAGGCGCACGCCCAACTGTCGGTTTTTTCGGCAAGTCTTTCAAGATAACCTGCAAGCATGTCGTATTGCGCCGCCGCACTGTCCAAGTAGTTGATTTCACGACGTGTCTGTTCGCCGTCGGGCATTTCGTCGATGTACCAACCTATGTGTTTGCGTGCGATGCGCACACCGGCGGTCTCACCATAAAACGCGTGCATGGCTCGGATGTGGTTCAAAATAGTGGCAGTGCATTCTGCCAAACTCAAAGCAGGCGGTAAAACACCGTGTTCGGCGTAATGTTTCAAATCGCGGAAGAACCACGGTCTGCCTTGTGCGCCTCGCCCTATCATGATGCCGTCTGCGGCGGTTTGTTTGAGGACGGCTTGGGCTTTTTGCGGCGAAGTAATGTCGCCGTTGACCCAAACCGGGATGTTCAGACGGCATTTGGTTTCGGCAATCAGGTCGTAAGTCGCTTCGCCTTTGTACATTTGCGTGCGAGTGCGTCCGTGGACGGCAAGGGCGGCAATGCCGCAATCTTCGGCGATGCGGGCGACGGCAGGCAGGTTTTTGTGGTCATCGTGCCAGCCCAAACGGGTTTTGAGGGTAACGGGAACGTCCACCGCGCGGACGACGGCTTCGAGAATGGCAGCAACCAGCGGCTCGTTCTGCATCAGCGCGCTACCGGCTTGGACATTGCAGACTTTTTTAGCGGGACAGCCCATGTTGATGTCGATAACCTGCGCCCCGAGGCTGACGTTGTAACGCGCGGCATCCGCCATCTGCTGCGGATCGCTGCCGGCAATCTGCACAGCGGCGACACCGCCTTCATCGGTAAAATCACTGCGGTGCAGGGTCTTTTTAGTATTTCTAAGCGTCGGGTCGCTGGTCAGCATTTCGCACACCGCCCAACCTGCGCCAAAATCTCGGCAAAGTCGGCGGAACGGTTTGTCCGTAATGCCCGCCATCGGGGCGAGTGCGATGGGATTGTCGATAAAATAGCCGCCGATGTGCATAATGGGTCCGCGTTTCCAAAAAGTGCGACATTGTACATTTTTTAAGCAAAATTTCCAATCTCTGCCTGCGCCCGCGATTGGGGCACGTGTCGTTTTATGGCATAATCCGCACACAGATTTCCTGCCCCGCCGCTCACAGGCGGGCAGTTTACTTTCCCCATCCTATCGGTTTCCCGTTTCAGACGGCATAACGTCTGAAAGAAAGACTACAATCATGAGTAATCCATTTTCCTCTTTAGGTTTGGGTACGGAACTCGTTTCCGCGCTGACCGCGCAAGGTTACGAAAACCCGACGCCCATCCAAGCCACCGCCATTCCCAAAGCACTCGCCGGTCATGATTTACTAGCCGCCGCCCAAACCGGCACAGGCAAAACCGCTGCCTTTATGCTGCCCAGTCTGGAACGCCTCAAACGCTACGCCACCGCCAGCACCTCGCCCGCGATGCACCCCGTGCGTATGCTCGTGTTGACCCCGACGCGCGAACTCGCCGACCAAATCGACCAAAACGTGCAGGGCTATATTAAAAATCTGCCGCTGCGGCATACCGTCCTCTTCGGCGGTGTCAACATGGACAAACAAACCGCCGACCTGCGTGCCGGCTGCGAAATCGTCGTCGCCACAGTCGGACGGCTCCTAGACCATGTGAAACAGAAAAACATCAGTTTAAACAAAGTCGAAATCGTCGTTCTGGACGAAGCAGACCGCATGTTGGATATGGGGTTCATCGACGACATCCGCAAAATCATGCAGATGCTGCCCAAACAACGCCAAACCCTGCTCTTTTCCGCCACCTTCTCCGCACCGATACGCAAACTGGCGCAAGACTTCATGAATGCGCCCGAAACCGTCGAGGTTGCCGCCCAAAACACCACCAACGCAAATGTCGAGCAGCACATCATCGCGGTCGATACCATTCAGAAGCGCAACCTGCTCGAACGCATGATTGTCGATCTGCACATGCCCCAGGTTATCGTCTTTTGCAAAACCAAACAGAGCGTCGACCAGGTAACGCGTGATTTAATCCGCCGCAACATCTCCGCACAGGCGATACACGGAGACCGTTCCCAACAGAGCCGGCTCGAAACACTCAACGCCTTCAAAGACGGTAGCCTGCGCGTACTTGTCGCCACCGACATCGCCGCGCGGGGGCTGGACATTGCCGAACTGCCCTTCGTCATCAATTACGAAATGCCCGCCCAGCCCGAAGACTACGTCCACCGCATCGGGCGCACGGGGCGCGCGGGCGCGGACGGCGTGGCGATTTCCCTGATGGACGAATCCGAACAGAAAATGTTTGAAGCCATTAAAGAACTGACCGGCAACAAGCTGCTCATCGAACGCATCGAAGGCTTCGAGCCCCGATGGTGGGAACAGGAAGGCTCAAAACCGGAAAAAACCGAAACAAGCGAACCGAGACAACGCAACCGCTACGAATCCGCCAAGGCTCAGCGCGAAAAAAATACCCGACCGGAAACCACGGCAAACGATGCGGGTGCCGCATGCGGAAAAATCGCCGGTCGCAGCCGCCGCAGCCGTCGGGAACACCAGCCGTGCGCCCTGCTCCAACCCCGTTACGGCGTAAAATAAACCGCCTGAAAACCGAATGCCGTCTGAACATTTCCGTTTCAGACGGCATTTTTCAAGCAAACTGCTTTATTTGTGCAAAATCGTCCGGCTAAAATAAATTTGTTCCTGAGACTTCCTTATCTGCACAACATTGTCACCCCCCTACTCAAACCATCAGGATTTCCCAATATCCCGCTCATTCGATGCCGCCTTAATCAGTGCAGGTTCGGCAGAATTGGCAGCATCCTCCCTGCTTTGCAAAAAAGGTTGTAAAGCCTGCGTATTGGAGCAACAGCATTTTCCGCGCCTTTTCATCGGGAAAGCCTGATACCGCATGATTTCTTCCATTTTGGCAGGATACGCATGGGACACCAAAAATCCGTTCGTAGCGAAACCCGAACAGCACCTGTCCGTCTTGTCAGAATGGATCGGTCAGTTAGAAACCGAATAAATCCGTACCGCCATACAAAATGCCGTCTGAATCCAAACGGGTTCAGACGGCATTTCTATTTCAACTGTTTTTATGATTATTCGGGACGCATTTGCGGGAACAGAATCACGTCGCGGATGGTTTGCGAATCGGTCAGCAACATTACTAGGCGATCAATACCGATACCGCAGCCGCCAGTCGGCGGCAGGCCGAATTCCATCGCGCGGATGTAGTCGGCATCGTAGTGCATGGCTTCGTCGTCGCCCGCGTCTTTTTGCGCCACTTGTGCTTTGAAGCGTTCGGCTTGGTCTTCGGGGTCGTTCAACTCGGAATAGCCGTTTGCCAGCTCGCGACCGACAACGAACAATTCGAAACGTTCGGTCAGACCTTGTTTCGTATCCGAAGCGCGTGCCAACGGGGAAACTTCGACCGGGTAATCGACGATGAAGGTCGGGTTCCACAGTTTGCCCTCGGCGCAACCTTCAAACAGGGCAAGTTGCAGGCTGCCGATACCCGGAGACGGAGGCAGGCTTTCGCCGTGTTTGACGATTTCTTTTTTCAGCCATTCTTCATCGTTCAACTGCTCGTCGGTGTAGTGCGGATTGTATTTTTTGATGGCACCGAGAATGGTCAGGCGCTCAAACGGGCTTTCCAAATCGACTTCTTTGCCGTTGTAGCTGATTTTCGCCATGCCGTTTACTGTGCGCGATGCGTTTCTGATGATGTCTTCTGCCATCTGCATCATACGTTCGTAGTCGGAGAAGGCTTCGTAGAATTCGATCATGGTGAATTCGGGATTGTGGCGCACCGACATGCCTTCGTTGCGGAAGCTGCGATTGATTTCAAACACGCGCTCCAAACCGCCGACCACCAAGCGTTTCAGATACAGCTCGGGCGCGATGCGCAGGTAGAGCGGGATGTCCAAAGCATTGTGGTGGGTCACGAACGGTTTCGCCGTCGCGCCGCCGGGAATCGGGTGCATCATCGGGGTTTCGACTTCGAGATAATGCTCGTTCACCATAAAATTGCGCACGGATTGGATGATTTGGCTGCGTTTGATAAACGTATTGCGCGATTCTTCGTTGGCAATCAAATCGACGTAGCGTTGACGGTATTTGGTTTCCTGATCGCTCAAGCCTTTGTGTTTGTCGGGCAGCGGGCGCAGGGACTTGGACAGCAGGCGGATATCGGAAACGCGCACAGTCAATTCGCCGTGGTTGGTTTTAAACAAAGTACCTTCCGCGCCGACGATGTCGCCCAAGTCCCAATGGTTGAAATCGTCTAAAACTTCTTGGCTCACGCCTTTGTTGTTCAGATAAAGCTGGATTTGGCCGGTCACGTCTTGAATGGTAGCAAAACTCGCCTTGCCCATTTGGCGTTTGAGCATCATGCGGCCGGCAATTTTGACGGGAATGCCTTGCGGGTCGAGTTCTTCTTTGCTGATTTCGCCGTATTGGGCGTGCAAATCGGCGGCAAAGCTGTCGCGCTTGAAGTCGTTGGGATAGGCGTTGCGCTGTTGGCGGATGTTGTGCAGTTTTTCGCGGCGCAGGGCGATGATTTGGTTTTCGTCCAACTGCGGCTCGGTTTGCGGATTGTTTTGTTCGCTCATGGTATTTTCCGGAAAAATAAATCAGGCGCAATCTGTTTCAGACGACCTGATTGAATCACAAAATTTGCGCATATTTTACGCGATGTCGGTGTTTTTTTCTAGGAAAGGGCAATGCCGTCTGAAAATATTACAGACGGCATTCAGATTTTGAAACCTATGCCAAAAGTCCGCTAAGGTTCAACAGGAACAAAACGGCAAATCCGGTCAGGTAGAGCAAGCCGACAATGGCAAGGAAATTCATACCGGCGGTAAGCTTGTGCCGTTTGTCTCCTTTGACCAGGCGGTAGTTGAGCCATGCGAACACAGGGGCGGACACAAAAGCGGTAATCATGGCAAATTTGAGCAGCTCGGCCATCGCGCTGTTGAACCAAAAAATCACCGCCAAACCGCTGCCTGCAACCCAAATATTCCAGGCAAAGAGTTCGGCGTTGCCGGTTTTCTCACTGCCGCGCAGCAGGCGCACAGGTTCCGCAATGGCGCGCGCATAACCGTCAACAACGGTAATCGTCGTACCGTACATGCAGGCAAAAGCGATAAACGCCACCAGCGGACGCGACCAGTCGCCGATGGTTACCGCATACATATTGATCAGTTGTCCGACATATTTGCCGCCGGCCATCTGCACTTCTTCACCGTTACCGTATTGCACATACGCACCCAGGGCAAGGAAGACGACGGCAAGCACGGCACTGGTGATGTAACCGACGTTGAAATCAAAAATCCCGTCATGATAAGAGGAAGGTTGGAGGCGCTGTTTCTCCGTAACCCACAAAGAATTGATGGCGGAAATTTCAATCGGCGCAGGCATCCAGCCCATCAGCGCGATCAGGAAGCCCAAACCGGCAAGCGTCCACGGTGTCGGCTCGATAAAATCAGGTTTCATCTGCATACCACGCGACATGGCGATACCGGCGGCGGCAACCGTGGCAACCGTCAGGCTGACGATGATAATTTTGGAAACATTGTCCAAAGCCTTGTAGCGTCCGCTCGCCAGGATAATCAGGCAGGAAGCCATAATCAGCGCGGAGATTGCGCCGATACCCAGTGTCAGCGAGGGAATCGCCATTTTGACGATGGTGGCGGTTACGATGGCAACCGCACCCGCGTTAATCGTCGCGGCAGCAATACACAAAATCAAGAAAACCCACAGGTAGATGCGGCTTTTCTCCGCATAACCTTCAATCAGGCTTTTACCCGTATCCAGCGTGTAATGCGCGCTGAAGCGGAAAAACGGGTATTTGAAGAGGTTGGTCAGGACGATAATCAATGCGAGCTGCCAGCCGTAAAGCGCACCTGCCTGCGTGGAGGCAATCAGGTGCGAACCGCCGACCGCCGCCGATGCCATCATAATACCCGGACCTAATGCGTTGATTTTACTTTTCCAAGTCGAAATATGTTGTTCGGACATGATTTTTCCGTATTGCTAATATAAAAATGCGTATTTTAACGTAATCTAAATACACGCCAAACCGACTTATTGAAACTTTACACCCTAATATTCCTGATTTCTCCCAATTATTTTCAGAAAAACATGCAATATGGCATTTTATGCCTGAAAGTTTACAACAAATAGCCTTGCATCGCTTTTTACCGTACAAAATATACTTTCAAATTCCTGAACGCGTTTTGCAGCCAGCAAACGATTTGATAAGATGGTTACGTTTCCCCAGCCGGTACGCCGCCATGCCGTCTGAAACCTTACACTTTCTCTGGAGAATCCGTTCATGAATACCGTATCGAATTACCTGTCCGCATTGCGCGAAGCCATGAAAGCGCAAGGCTTGGACGCACTCGTCATCCCTTCCGCCGATCCCCACCTGTCCGAATACCTGCCCGAGCATTGGCAGGCGCGGCGCGAATTGTCAGGCTTTACCGGCTCAGTCGGCACGTTTGTCCTGACCGCCGATGAAGCGGGCGTATGGGTGGACAGCCGCTATTGGGAACAAGCCGCCAAACAGCTTTCCGGCAGCGGCATCGAGCTGCAAAAAAGCGGTCAAGTGCCGCCGTACAACGAATGGCTCGCGACAAACCTACCCGAAAACGCCGCCGTCGGCATCCCATCCGATATGGTGTCGCTCACCGGCAAACGCACTTTGGCGCAATCCCTAGCCGCCAAAAACATCCGCATCGAACACCCCGACGACCTGCTTGACCGCGTATGGAGCAGCCGCCCTACCATCCCCGCCGAAACCGTGTTCATCCACGACCCCGCCTACGTCTCCGAAACCGCCGCCGAAAAACTCGCCCGCGTGCGTGCCGTCATGGCGGAAAAAGGCGCGGATTACCACTTGGTTTCCTCGCTTGACGACATCGCTTGGCTGACCAACCTGCGCGGTAGCGACGTGCCTTTCAACCCCGTTTTCGTGTCCTTCCTGCTTATCGGCAAAGACAACGCCGTCCTGTTTACCGACCAAGGTCGTCTGAACGCCGAAGCCGCCGCCGCGCTGCAAACCGCCGGCATCACGGTCGAACCTTATGCCCAAGTTGCCGACAAACTCGCGCAAATCGGCAGCGTGCTGCTCATCGAACCGAACAAAACCGCCGTCAGCACGCTCGTGCGCCTGCCCGAAAGCGTGCGCCTGATCGAAGGCATCAACCCGTCCACCTTCTTCAAATCCGTCAAATCCGAAGCCGACATCGCCCACATCCGCGAAGCGATGGAACAAGACGGCGCGGCGTTGTGCGGCTTCTTCGCCGAGTTTGAAGACATCATCGAAAACGGCGGCAGCCTGACCGAAATCGACGTGGACACCATGCTCCACCGCTACCGCAGCGCACGTCCGGGCTTCATTTCATTGAGTTTCGACACCATCGCGGGCTTCAACGCCAACGCCGCCCTGCCGCATTACAGCGCAACGCCCGAAAGCCACAGCACCATCAGCGGCAACGGTCTGCTACTCATCGACTCCGGCGCGCAATACAAAGGCGGCACGACCGACATCACCCGCGTCGTCCCCGTCGGCACGCCCACAGCAGAACAAAAACGCGACAACACACTCGTTCTCAAAGCCCATATCGCGCTTGCCGAAGCTGTGTTCCCCGAAAACATCCCCTCACCGCTGATAGACGCGATTTGTCGCAAACCCCTGTGGCAGGCGCAATGCGACTACGGTCACGGCACAGGCCACGGCGTAGGCTATTTTCTCAACGTCCACGAAGGCCCGCAGCGCATCGCCTTCGCCGCCCCCGCCACGCCCGAAACCGCCATGAAAAAAGGCATGGTTACCTCCATCGAACCCGGACTTTACCGCCCGGGAAAATGGGGCATCCGCATTGAAAACCTCGCCGCCAACCAAGCCGTCGCCAAACCGCAGGAAACCGAGTTCGGCAGCTTCTTGTACTTCGAAACCCTGACCCTCTGCCCCATCGATACCCGCCTGATGGACACCGCCCTGATGACCGACGGCGAAATCGACTGGGTCAACCGCTACCACGCCGAAGTCCGCCGCCGACTCGAGCCGCTGACCGAAGGCGCGGCAAAAGCGTGGCTGATCAAACGCACCGAACCGCTGGCGCGTTAAACAGCCCGATACAAAAAATGCCGTCTGAAACCCAAGACAAAGGTTTCAGACGGCATTTTTTACCGGTTCACATCAATGGCGGAAGTGGCGGATGCCGGTTACGACCATGGCGATGCCGTGTTCGTCCGCTGCGTCAAAGACTTCTTGGTCGCGCATGGAGCCTGCCGGATGGATGATGGCTTTGATGCCTTGTTCGGCGATGACGTCCACGCCGTCGCGGAACGGGAAGAAGGCATCGGAAGCAGCGCATGCACCGTTTAAGTCCAAACCTGCGTCCTGCGCTTTGCGGGCGGCGATGCGGGTGCTGTCCACGCGGCTCATTTGACCTGCGCCGATGCCGTAGGTTTGACCGCCTTTGCCGAACACGATGGCGTTGGATTTGACGTATTTTGCGACGTTCCAGACGAACAGCAAATCATTCCATTCCTGCTCGGTCGGTTGGCGTTTGGAGACGACTTTCAAATCGGCGCGGCTGATGCGGTGGATGTCGGGCGTTTGCACCAACAGTCCGCCGCCGACACGTTTGAGTTCAAAGCGGTTGGCACCTGCCTCAAGCGGCACTTCCAATACGCGCACGTTTTTCTTGGCGGCGGCGATTTCGAGGGCTTCGGCAGTAAATTTCGGCGCCATGAGGACTTCCATAAACTGGTTGTCGGTAATTTGTTTGACGGTTTCGCCGTCCACTTCGCGGTTGAAGGCGATGATGCCGCCGAATGCGCTGGTGGTGTCGGTGGCGTAGGCGAGTTTGTAGGCGGTCAATGTATCGGCTGCAACGGCGACGCCGCACGGATTGGCGTGTTTCACAATCACACAGGCGGGCGCGTCGAAGGATTTGACGGCTTCCCAAGCGGCATCGGCATCGGCGATGTTGTTGTAGGACAATTCTTTGCCTTGCAGTTGTTTGTAGGCGGAAAGGCTGCCTGCTGCGGGGTAAATATCGCGGTAGAACGCGGCGCGTTGGTGCGGATTTTCGCCATAGCGCATGTCTTGCACTTTAATCCAACTTTGGTTGAACTGGCTTGGGAATTCGCCGATTTCGGGCGTGCCGCTCAAGACGTCGTCTGAAAGTGAGGTCAGGTAGTTGGAAATCATGCCGTCGTATTGGGCGGTGTGGCTGAATGCTTTGCGTGAGAGGTTGAAACGGGTTTTGTCGCTCAATGCTCCGTTGTTGGCTTCGAGTTCGGCGGCGATGGCGGGGAAATCGGCTGTGTCGGTAACGATGGCGACGTGTTTCCAGTTTTTCGCGGCAGAGCGCACCATGGTCGGGCCGCCGATGTCGATGTTTTCAATCGCGTCTTCCAGCGTGCAGTTTGGTTTGGCGATGGTAGCGGCGAAAGGGTAAAGGTTGACGCACACGAGGTCGATATTGCCGATGCCGTGTTCTTCCATCTTGGCGACGTGTTCATCCAAATCGCGACGTCCGAGGATGCCGCCGTGGATTTTCGGATGCAGGGTTTTCACACGACCGTCGAGCATTTCGGGAAAACCGGTATAGTCGGCGACTTCAATCACGGGAACGCCTGCATCAGCTAAAAGCTTTGCTGTACCGCCGGTAGAGAGGATTTCAACACCGAGCTTGGTCAGGATTTGGGCAAATTCGACTGCGCCTGTCTTGTCGGACAGGCTGATCAGGGCGCGTTTGATGGAAGACATTTGGATTTCCTTTGTTGAAGGTTTAATCAGTATGGGATAAATTTTCAGGGCGGTATTATCCGCTATTTTCGCCTTTTTGGCAGTAGGTTTTTATAGATATTGTTGACAATTTTATTGTAAAAGGCCGTCTGAAACTCGGTTTCAGACGACCTTTTGTTTTTAACTATTTAAATCCCATTTTCTTAGCCACCCATACTGCGCCTGCCATGCCTGTGCATAATGGCATGAGTAAGGCAACAGGGGCGTAGGTGAGCTCCAAAATAAAGGCTATGGCTGTCAGGGGCATTTTGAGGGAGACGCCAAGGAAAACGGCAGCGCCGACAACGGCCGCGCTTTCGGAGGACATTTCTGGGAAAACGCTGTTCCACACGGCTGCTGCGGCAAAGGCGATGGTGCTACCGAGCATCATGGACGGGGTAATCAGGCCGCCGTATGCGCCTGCCGCCAACGCCATCAAGACGACCAGCCATTTGACGGCGGTCAGCTCAAGGCTGTGTTGCCAGTCGGTCAATCCGCCAAAGGTCAGTTGGTTGCCTGCTTTGCCGTTGCCCAAAATTTCGGGAAACCAAACGGAAATCACGCCGATGAGTGCAAACATACAGACAGCCAAGGGAATGATTTTGATGTTGTCGCGCTTGATGAAGGGGAACTTTTGGGCTGTACGCTGGAAAAAAACAGCGGTTGCGCCCAGTATCGGGCCGATGACGGCGGAAAACCAAAGCAATGAAGTATTTACGGCAAGGTTGGCGGGATGATACTGCTGCACGTCGCCTAAGCCGATGCGCGCGACGGCAGTGGCGATGACGGAAGTCAGCAATGCGGCGGCGACAGCTTGCTGCGTCCACACGCCCAGCATGGCTTCGAGGATGAAAAGTGTGGAGGCGAGCGGCACATTATACACGGCCGCCAAACCCGCACCCGAAGCGCAAGCAATCAGCAGCCGCATTTCGTCTTCATCCAAACCCAACCGCCTGCCGCCGGCAAAAGCAAACGCGGCAGTCATTTCGCGCGGAGCCACTTCCCGTCCGAGCGGCGAACCGAGTCCGACCGTTATGATTTGCAGCAGAACATGGAAAACCGTCGTCAGAAACGGCAGCCCCTGCAACGGCTGCTTCAAGGCCGCCTTGATTCCGATGAGCGGTTTGCCCAAGGCTTTCAGCAACCACCAGCCGCCGCCTGCCAACATACCACACAGGATCAATACGCCCAAACGCCGTCCTTCCGAAGCACGGGCCACACCTTCGCGGAACGAGATGTCCGCCCCATCCGCGCCATAACCGTATGCCGTATGCTGTATGAAGTGCATCAGTTCCGTCAGCACAATGCCGACCAAACCGCCGATAACGCCTGCTGCTGCCAAGGCAAACCAAAGTTTTCTGCGTCCCACTGTCGTTCCCGCCGTTCAAATGCCGTCTGAACACGTTTTTCAGACGGCATCCGTTTCCTATCCGCCTATCCGAACAGGCCGCGTACACGCTCCAAACCGCCGAAGTTAATACAGGCATCGGCGGCTGCCTGCGCTTTCGGTTTGGCGCGGTAAGCCACGCCTATGCCCGCTTCTTTGAGCATCGGAATATCGTTCGCACCGTCGCCCATTGCCAACACCTGATGCGGCTGCAATCCGAGGCGGCTGCGGTATTCGCGCAATAAATCCGCCTTTGCCTGCGCGTCGATGATTCTGCCTTTCAGACGGCCGGTCAACCTGCCGTTTTCAATTTCCAAAATATTGGCGTGTTGGTATTCGAAACCGAGTCGTTGTTGCAGCCTTTCGGTAAAAAATGTGAACCCGCCGGACACCAGCAGGAATTTCACATTGTGCCTTTTGCATTCGTCCAACAAAAATTCCGCACCGGGCGAGAGCTTCAAAACGTTTTCATAAACATCCGCCAAAACCCGTTCGTCCAATCCGGCCAACAGAGCGACGCGGCTGCGCAACGACTGCTCGAAATCCAACTCTCCGCGCATAGCACGCTCGGTAATTTCCGCCACGCGTTCCTTCAAGCCGGCACACGCCGCAATTTCATCGATGCATTCGATGGTGATCAGCGTCGAATCCATGTCGCTGACAATTAAACCGAGTTCGCCAAAATCCATATCCGGCAAAACGGCGAAATCCGTTTCCATCCGTCTCATATTTTCACGCATTTCGGCAGTTGGGGAAAAATCGCCGCCAACCGGCATCCTGATACGCCCGCCCTGATTTTCCGGTTTGTTTGCCAGACAACGGGACACCACACACAAGGCTTCCTCATTACCCTGCAACACCAAGACCTTATCCATACCGCCCCTTCTTCCCGACAAAAGGGACATTATAGTCGCAACAAAAAAACACAGACAATAAATACAAACCATCCCGTCAGGAATAGCCTGCCGCCTCAGATAGTGCACCATGTGCGCTATTGCCATATCGAACAAAATTCGCTATAACCGATGGCTGCTGTTTCGTATATAACAATCAGGTGCGGACGACAATTTCCTCAAACTCCCGCCTGCCTCAACCAAAAGGATTCAGAGATGAAAATCGGTATCCCACGCGAGTCATTATCCGGCGAAACCCGCGTCGCCTGTACGCCTGCCACCGTTGCCCTGTTGAGCAAACTGGGCTTTGAAACCGTTGTCGAAAGCGGCGCAGGTTTGGCAGCAAGTTTGGATGATGCGGCTTACCAAGCAGCAGGCGCGACCGTTGCCGACAAAGTGGCGGTTTGGGCCTGCCCTTTAATTTATAAGGTCAACGCTCCGTCCGAAGGCGAGCTGCCGCTGCTCAAAGAAGGACAAACCATCGTCAGCTTCCTGTGGCCGCGCCAAAACGAGGCTTTGGTCGAAGCCTTGCGTGCCAAGAAAGTGAACGCGCTGGCAATGGATATGGTGCCCCGCATTTCCCGTGCGCAGGCTTTAGACGCTTTGTCTTCAATGGCAAACATCAGCGGCTACCGCGCCGTGATTGAAGCCGCCAACGCCTTCGGCCGTTTCTTCACCGGTCAAATCACCGCCGCCGGCAAAGTGCCGCCCGCGCAGGTTTTGGTAATTGGCGCCGGTGTGGCGGGTTTGGCGGCAATCGGTACGGCAAACTCGCTCGGCGCAGTGGTGCGCGCGTTCGATACCCGCTTGGAAGTGGCGGAACAAATCGAATCGATGGGCGGTAAATTCCTGAAACTCGACTTCCCGCAAGAATCGGGCGGCAGCGGCGACGGCTATGCCAAAGTGATGAGCGACGAATTTATCGCCGCCGAGATGAAACTCTTTGCCGAGCAGGCGAAAGAAGTGGACATCATCATCACCACCGCCGCCATTCCGGGCAAACCCGCGCCCAAGCTGATTACCAAAGAAATGGTCGAAAGCATGAAATCCGGCTCCGTCATCGTCGATTTGGCGGCAGCAACAGGCGGCAACTGCGAACTCACCAAACCGGGCGAATTGTTCGTAACCGACAACGGCGTGAAAATCATCGGCTACACCGACATGGCAAACCGCCTTGCCGGACAGTCTTCCCAGCTTTACGCCACCAACTTGGTCAACCTGACCAAGCTGTTAAGCCCGAACAAAGACGGCGAAATCACGTTGGACTTCGAAGACGTGATTATCCGCAACATGACCGTTACCCGCGACGGCGAAATCACCTTCCCGCCTCCGCCGATTCAAGTTTCCGCCCAGCCGCAGCAAACGTCGTCTGAAAAAGCCGCGCCTGCCGCCAAGCCCGAGCCGAAACCCGTTCCCCTGTGGAAAAAACTCGCGCCCGCCGTCATCGCCGCCGTATTGGTACTGTGGGTCGGCGCGGTTGCACCCGCAGCATTCTTGAACCACTTTATCGTGTTCGTCCTCGCCTGCGTCATCGGGTACTACGTCGTTTGGAACGTCAGCCACTCGCTGCATACCCCGCTGATGTCCGTGACCAACGCGATTTCCGGCATCATCGTCGTCGGCGCACTGCTGCAAATCAGCCAAGGCAACGGTTTCGTTACCCTGCTTGCCTTCATCGCCATCCTGATTGCCAGCATCAATATCTTCGGCGGCTTCTTCGTAACGCGCCGCATGTTGAATATGTTTAGGAAAGGATAAAGCATGACTTTTGCCTATTGGTCCATCCTGATTGCCTGCTTATTGCCGCTTTTTTGTGCAGCGTATGCCAAAAAAACAGGCGGATTCCGCTTCAGCGACAATCATCATCCCCGTGATTTTCTGGCGCGTACCCAAGGTGCCGCTGCCCGTGCCCATGCCGCGCAGCAAAATAGTTTTGAAGCATTTGCGCCATTTGCAGCCGCCGTTTTGACGGCACACGCAACCGGCAATGCCGAACAAGCAACCGTCAACACGCTTGCCGGCCTATTCATCCTGTTCCGCCTTGCCTTTATCTATTGCTATATCGCCGACAAAGCAGCCATGCGCTCACTGATGTGGGCAGGCGGATTTATCTGTACCGTCGGGCTGTTTGTGGCTGCCGCCTAAACAGATGCCGTCTGAACAGTTCAGACGGCATCAAAAACAAATCATCGAAAATCGGAGAATTTCCATGTCTTCAGGATTAGTGACAGCGGCGTATATCGTTGCCGCAATTTTATTTATCTTCTCGCTGGCGGGGCTGTCCAAGCAGGAAACCGCCAAACAGGGCTGCTATTCCGGCGTCGCCGGGATGGCGGTTGCCTTGTTCGTTACCGTGTTTTCCGAAAACACCCACGGACTGGGCTGGATCATCATCGCCATGCTCATTGGCGCGGCAATCGGCATCTACAAAGCAAAAAAAGTAGAAATGACCGAAATGCCCGAACTGATTGCCCTGCTGCACAGCTTCGTCGGCTTGGCGGCGGTTTTGGTCGGCTTCAACAGCTACATTGAGTCGGGCAACGTTTCGCACGATATGCACACCATCCATCTGGTCGAAGTCTATTTGGGCATTTTCATCGGCGCAGTAACCTTTACCGGCTCACTGGTCGCATTCGGCAAGCTCAACGGCAAAATCAGCAGCAGCCCGCTGCAACTGCCCGCCAAACACAAGCTCAACGCACTGGCACTTGGCGTATCGTTTGTGTTGCTGCTCGTATTTGTCGGTATTAACGGCAGCGGCTTCATCCTACTGATAATGACCCTGATTGCTCTCGCATTCGGCTGGCACTTGGTCGCCTCCATCGGCGGCGCGGATATGCCCGTGGTCGTATCCATGCTCAACTCCTACTCCGGCTGGGCAGCCGCAGCGGCAGGCTTTATGCTCTCCAACGACCTGCTCATCGTCACCGGCGCACTGGTCGGCTCAAGCGGCGCAATTCTATCCTACATTATGTGCAAAGCCATGAATCGGTCGTTTGTTTCCGTGATTGCCGGCGGTTTCGGCAGCGACAGCGGCACATCATCTTCCGGCAGCCAAGAGATAGGAGAATACCGAGAAGTCAAAGCTGCCGATGTTGCCGAAATGCTGAAAGGCGCAAACAGTGTCATTATCACCCCGGGCTACGGTATGGCAGTCGCACAAGCGCAATACCCCGTTGCCGAAATCACCGAGCTTTTGCGTAAAAACGGCACAGAAGTGCGCTTCGGCATCCACCCCGTCGCCGGCCGTCTGCCCGGTCACATGAACGTACTGCTTGCCGAAGCCAAAGTCCCCTACGACATCGTTTTGGAAATGGACGAAATCAACGACGACTTCCCCGAAACCGATGTAGTCTTGGTTATCGGCGCGAACGACACCGTCAACCCGGCCGCCCAAACCGACCCGAACAGTCCGATTGCCGGCATGCCCGTGTTGGAAGTGTGGAAGGCAAAAGAAGTCGTCGTATTCAAACGCTCGATGAACACTGGCTACGCGGGCGTACAAAACCCGCTGTTCTTCAACGAAAACAGCGTAATGTGTTTCGGAGATGCGAAAAAAACCATAGACGATATTCTCTCCGAACTGAAAAAATAAACACACAACAAAATGCCGTCTGAAAATCAATGCTTCAGACGGCATTTTTACACAAATCACAGTTTTAAATCACTCAGCTGCCAAGTAGCGTGACCATATCCGCACCACCAGCCAAAGTGCCAAACCACGCTTTTATCTATATCGGAATAAATGCTGAACAGTATGTCGTCTGAAGTGTTGACAAGCGAATACTGCAAGAATACATTCCTCATCCAGCCGTTCGTTGACTTTTCCGTGGGCAAAATTGTAGCCCGAAGGATTTAAGCAGCGGACGGTTTTTCGTATCAGCGATATATCTCAATAATCCTTCTTCAGCCCATTCCTTGAATGCCTTTGCAGCATTATTCCTGCCATAAATACTCGCCAGCTTGTTGATTTGATGGTAGTCCTGATATATACAAGCATCTCAGAAAGGCATTTCTGACGTCGGTAAAGCAAAACCCTCTAAGTAATACTTAGAGGGTTTTAAAATTTGGCTCCCCGACCTGGGCTCGAACCAGGGACCTGCGGATTAACAGTCCGTCGCTCTACCGACTGAGCTATCGGGGAATAGCTTTGAATATTAATTCAAAATGCAGACTATGTCAACATATATTTACAACTGATTGTACTCAGCCTTTGAATGTACAGCCCTTATATACTTTCTGCAATATGTCTTGCCGCACGTTTTGCGTCCAACAGAATCAAACCAAGCTTGCCACTCTCTTTTGCCATCAGCACCAACACTGCATCTTTGCCCGCCTGGCTCAAAAGGATATAGCCCAATTTTCCCTTAATCATAATCTGCTCCAACTCACCGCAGGCAAGCTCATTTACCGAACGACTGGCCAAAGCAAGCAAAGTAGCAGAAATCGCACCCACCCTATCCGAATTCAAATGCGAAGGCAACATAGTCGCCATCGGTAATCCATCGGTTGAGATAACGGCAGACGCGATAATATCCGTAGATGTATTGTTTAAATCTTCAAGGATTGAAATCAATAATTGCTGCATAACCCCTCCTGTCCTGCTTTACACACGGTTACTGTAACGGCGGTATAAAATCCTTACTAGAGTAACAAATGCCTCCTTACTCAAGTCCGGAATGCCACCGACAACCAAAATAAGCTTGGTTGACCCAATATACAATGGGAAAAATGTCAGTTCGCTCTGACCGGAAGGATCGCAAACCCCCCAAGCATTATTGTTAATATATAGATTATTCCTAACCAATAGCCGGTGTTTCTTTTCCATCTGTGCGACTTCTGCCGCCAGCAACCCTAATTCTTCAGCCGCCTCATGATGAAAATTGGCATTGGCAAGATACAGACCATTCCGATCGACCAATAATGCCTTACCACTGCCGGACAACTGTTCCATCAACAACGGCAATTGTTCGTCTGCAAAATTAATACCGTCAGAATCACCATTTTCATCACCATAGAGAAATTCAAGTTTTTGCAGACGGTACAGCAAATTTAAAGCGGTATCAATGTCGGAGGTATCTGCCCAAGCAAGCAGTTTCTCGCTACTAACCACTTCACCAGGGTCTGCCTTCAGCAAACCGTGCAGCAAAGTTTTGCCGGCACTCGGAGTATCGCTGGATACTGCATAGAATGCGCCGGCCGGTGTCAGGCGGGGATATAAATTCGTTTGTAGTGAAAGTGTTGATTCCATGTTAAACCTCCAGTCCCGGATCAATAGAAAATAACATTGCACTAACCAATTGTTTTACGTCATTTTCCTTACGGGCATCAATTTCGAAAACCGGAACATTAAGATTATGTTTTGCAAGATATTTGTGATATACGTCGATACCGGGCTGTGAGCGTATATCCATTTTAGTAATACCTATAACGACCGGCGCCGTTTTCAGCAATCCTTGAAACGAATCCAAGAAAAATTCCAAATCTTTCAACGGATTAGTCCGTGCATTATCTAAAAGCAAAACCAAGCCCATACTGCCTTGACTCAGAATTTCCCACATAAAGTTAAATCGTTCCTGACCCGGGGTACCATACAGGTGAACTTTGGTATCTTCATCCAGATAGATTACGCCATAATCCATTGCTACGGTCGTGTTCCTTTTTCTATCCAAAGTCATATCAGATGCCGAAGCATCAGTCTGAATGGGAGGGTCGTCTGAAATAGCTGCGATAGCCGTGGTTTTTCCCACACCGACAGGACCGGTGAAAATAATTTTATTTTCTCTCATATCTCCGCTCCTAATTACCCAACAGTTTTTTCATCAGCCTTTGAAGAAGACCTCGCGGCTGTGTTTGTGATGGTGCGGTCATTTTTACCGCTTCTTTTGCCATTTCACTGTCTGAGGCAGAGTTGACTCCGATATCTATCTTATCTACCGTATCATGATATGAATGCTGGGAGACCGTCTTCAAATCTACAGATAAGAACCCTGTTGCATAGGTTGCCGCAATATAATTCAAAATGTCATTAATACTCAAAGGCATAACTTTATACAACACATTAAGGTTAACGGATGTTTTAGTTAAAAACGCCGATAGCCGTATCGATTCCGGCACATGCGCCAACCTAGTCAAATTCGGCCAAGACCTCAACGTAAACAAGGTATCCGGAGAGATCGGATAAATTAACCTACCCTGTGCCGTCCAAATAGAAAGCTGCCACATACAGGACATGATGCTGACTTTTGCTTTTTCACGCCACTGGGGATTATCAGGAACGACTTTACAGCCCACCTGCAAATTATCGTCCTTACACAACTGCTCAAGTTTTTCCGCACTTTCTGTCAGAAGAACCCGTTGTATTGAGGGAAAAACGATAAGAACCGGCTTTCCGCCGTGTAAAATGGCAATATCCTGCCCGTTCTTTTCTGCGAATCGCAACGCTCCCAATAAACCTTTATTCGGATTGAAGCGGCGTATTGTTGTCGTACGTTGCTCATTGCCACTGCCTTTTGGAGACTGACCTACAGGCGCAGTAAACGATTTCCCATAAACATTTTCTCCCTGCAATAATTTGCGGAGCATGGGAAACAATGTTTCAAACCGGATTGGTTTAGGCAGGTAGGGAACTTCAGCATCAGGGGCTTTCTCGGAACATACAGTAACAGGTATATCCTTATAACGTTCACCAAACTCCTTCCAAAGATCCAGGCCGCCCTCTGCATCAGTATCCACTAAAACCAAATCAGGTACGATACTGCCGTCTGAAGAAGGTACCGTTTCATAACGGGTGGTATTGTGCATTTTGAATGCCATTTTAAAAATGGATTCCTGATGCGCCGTCATCCCCGCCAACATAACGCGTACTGTTTTAATTTTCGGTATTTGTACTTCCATTTTTTATTATTCCCCGTACCGTTTTATTTTTTTATATTTCGATTCATACGCTGCAGCAGCCGGCTCATCAGCATGACGACTTCTTCCGGCAATCTGTCGGCACGCTCCCTCAGCACCCTTAAAAACTGCCCCAATCTATCCCAATCTTCGGTACGTTCATAAATATCGATTAACGTAATATACAGCTGGGATTCGTCCGGATATTTCAATACCGCCTGCTCCAACACATCCATTGCCGCATCCAGTTGACCATACATCAGCAACGATTCTACTTCTTTAATCGCATCGTCTGCCGGAGATACATTGGCATTGATTAATGAAGAATCTTGAAGTACCAAGTCCCGATATTGTGCTTTTGATTTCTGTATATTTTGTGGCAGATACCCATGCCCCATACCGATGTCTTTAATTTGCTGATCGTCCGGTCCTTTTTCCAAATCATCGAAGACTTCATGGTAGCCCAGGCTGTATCCCCACCCCAGCATTCTCTCTTTTACCTGTCTGCCATAGTTTCCCAATGCTTGATAAAGCTTCCACAGATGCCCGGCAAAACGATCGATGTCTGCATGTTGGTAATCAAGTTTGAGTGCATCAATAATCAGGTTGGCAGGTTTCTCAGAAGCCTGAATAGCACGGTCATATTGTTTTGATGCCGTTTCGTAACTAACTTTGCCTTTAAGGATTTTTGCACCTTGATCTGCACGTACCAAACCAGCAATTGCACCAACCTCCTCCTGGCTAATTTCGGAAACGTCTTTTTTACCCCGAACAATCGGAATACGCTTGACTTCTCCTGCTTCACGCTCTTGAACAGCCGCATCCGGCAGCACAGACGCAGAATCCGCCGTTACAGCACCATCCTCTGTACATTTCTCAATCTCTTGGATGCTCCAACCCAAACCTTCTTCAGCCAAAACTCGTATACGCAAATGGTTGGGATCGAGCTGTAATGCCTGTTGAACATATTTTGCCAGAAGTCCGGGAGGTATCAGACTACCGTACTTCTGCAAATTATCTGCCAAAACATCTACATCCCCCACTTCAAGGTTGGTATCGAGCAATTCGCAGATAAGGTTTTCAGGCTTGTCTTCATCGTCCGGAATACTGTTCAAATAAGCAGCCAGGGATTCGGCTGCCTTACCCTGATACCCGAATTGTTTATAAACCTGATATTCTGTCAGTGGATCGACTTCTTGCGCAGACACGGCTGCAGATGCGGTTTCAGCACTTTCATTCCACGACCAGTCCGACTGAGCACCGTCTGATACTGAACGGTCTACCTGACCAATCCAGTCCGTATCATTATGATCAGATGATTGTCCTTTTGAATTGCCACCGCTTTGTGACTTGTGCTTCGGTATTTGTTTACCTTGTTTCGCACGCATGACCAAAAGCACCAGTAACACAGCTACCAGTGCCAAGCCGATAATTAATGAGTTTTCCAAAGGATACTCCCAATACCGTAATGAGCAAGCATGAATGGTTAAACCGTCCGAGACGGCAGCCGCCCGCTTTTATTATTAACAATTAACTGAAATAGACTTAAAGGAGCAGAATCATACCATAATTTAACTTTGGGCAATATGCCTAAGATACAAGTTTTATTACATTCCACTTTATATTTTATATATTTAAATATATTTAATTTTATTCCACCTTGTCTTTTTCACCTTCATTAAGCTTTACTTTTTATCCTTAAATCCTGCCTTGCGGATTTCCGATGTCAGTTCAAATACTGCGATAGACTCAACATGGGATGTATGGGCAAACATATTCATTATTCCCACCTGGCCGAGGATATAGCCTTTTTCAACCAATACGCCCGCATCCCGTGCTAAAGTAGAAGGATTGCAGGACACATAAACGATTTTTTTCGGGAGATAAGGCGGCTTCAATGACCTAACAACTTCATACGCACCGCTTCTGGGAGGATCTATCAACATTTTGTCAAATTTTCCCCATGAGGCCACCGTATTCTCGGTGCAATCAAAGAGGTTGGCAGCAATAAAATCTGTTTGTCCGCCGCAACCGTTTAACCGTGCATTTTGCCGGGCACGTCCGACCAGATTTTCCGCACCTTCGACACCAACCACACTCGCTCCGCTCTTAGCTATGGGCAGACTGAAATTGCCCAAACCGCAAAACAGGTCTGCAACTCGCTCACCCTGACGTATGTCGAGCATTTTTACGGCGCGTGAAACCATCAGCCGGTTGGTATCTGTATTAATTTGCGTAAAATCTCCCGGCCGGAACGGCATTTCAATGCCGAATTCCGGTAATGTATATTTTAATGTCGTATCCTTTTGGGGATAAAACGGTTCCGATACCTTTCCTTCGATTTGCAGCCAAATCTGCCAGTCATCCGACAATTCCGAATCAAACCACTGCCTAATCCGGTTTTCATCATTCTGCCGAAGTTTGCTTTTGAACGCGATGTTCAATACGGTGATTTCACTGCCGCGATAAAACTCGGCAAAACGGGCAATACTTCCCTCTTCCGCCAAATCCTGCAAAAGCTCCCTGATGGCCGGCAGCTTGTCTGAAACAGGCTTCGGAATCAGCATACATGACGAAATGCCCACCACATCATTCGTTTTCTTTGCCTGAAACCCCAGTTTCAGACGGCATGATTTGTCTAATGACACACTGAACCGCGCCCTATCCCGATAATGCCATACATGTCCGTAAATCGGCGGCAATATCTGCTTCGGTTTGACCTTGCCGATACGCTCGAGCTGCTCTTCCATAATCCTTTGTTTGAACGCCACCTGTGCTGTCGGAGAAATATGTTGCAGGGAACAACCGCCACAGCGTTCAAAATAACGGCACTGCGGGACGGTACGCTCATCCGAAACTTTGAATATCGCTACCGTTTCCGCTTCGTCAAACTGCTTTTTCTGTTTGGTAATCTGAAAACCGACTCTTTCAGACGGCAATGCCCCTTTAATAAAAACCGTTTTACCGCCGACCTTTGCCACGCCCCTGCCTTCATAATCCAAGGCGGAAATTTCCGCAACATTTACTTCCATCTCCATTCCCAAATCCGTCCGTACTGTACCGAAACGCATATTTTCGCACAAAACCTCACGGTTTCAGGTATGATTTGCCAAAACACCATCGAACACACACTATATTTTGATATGAATAAAACAATCTGCCTCACCGCCGTACTGTCTATAACCAGTTTTTCATACGCGCATACAGTTATTCCCGATGTTTCCCCCATTGCACAAGGTCAACATGTCTTCATCAACATCCCTCAGCAACGCCTGTTCCTCTACACTGACGGCAACCTGACCAAGGTCTATCCCGTTGCAGTAGGACGAGCCATGACTCAGACCAACTTAGGTGAACATAAAATCGGTGCAAAAGCCTACAACCCCGTTTGGCACATCCCCAAATCCATACAAAAAGAACGCGGCGACGGCGTGAAAACCATAGCCGCAGGTCCGGACAACCCTCTAGGGCCGGTTTTTGTCCGCTTAGGCGACCCGAAACTAGGTTTGGGCATACACGGAACCAATGCACCGGCCAGCGTTCCCGGAGTCCGGAGCCACGGCTGCGTCCGCATGAAATCGCCCGATGCGCTCGAATTTGCCAAAACCATCGCCACAGGCTCGCCTGCATCTGTCATCTATCAAATGGCCAGTCTCAACGAAGATGCAGGAAACAACCTTTGGCTTGCAGCCTTCCACGACCCTTACGGTAAGAACAACCTTGACATTGCCTCGCTGAAAAAAAGTATTGCGCAATGGGCAAAAACACAGGGTAAAACCATCGCATCCGGAAAAATCGATGCCGTACTTAAAGCACGTACCGGCGCGCCCGTCTGCCTGACCTGCGGCAAAAACGGCAAGCTAAAGATGCCACTCAGGTCGCTGGCATGGATGCAGGGTTCTTCCGCATACAGCCAACCCGAAACACCGGCCCAAGTCATCCAATCCAATCCTGCCGAACCGTCTGTCCCGCAGACTGAAGAAAAACAGCCGACTCAAAGCATCCGCCCCGTTCCCATCCTGCCGTCCAATAGAAGGCCTACTGTCGAATCCGTACCTCAGGCAGAAACAGAAACCCTTGAAAATACTGATTCTGAAACGGTCGACCTGCTGTTCTAGACCATTCTTTCCAGCAAAAACAAAATGCCGTCTGAACTGTCTTTCAGACGGCATTTCGTATTCATCTTCCCATCAAAGAAATCAGTAATCAACCTGCTCTTTGATAATTTTCAAGTCAGGATAAGACAACACGATGTCGTATTCACGACCGTTTTTATAGGCCTCTACTTCCAGAACAGGCTTACCCCAATGGTCGTCGGCATCGACATCGTGAACTTGATAACCGCGCTGTTCCAACATTTTCACAGCTTTTACGCGGTTCTGTTCAAAATTGGGATCACCGTAAATCTGACGCTCTGCATGGTCACCGGCAAATGCAGCAGCGGCACTCAGGGAAATAACAGCGGCCAATAACAATTTTTTCATTTTCAGTCCTTTCTTTATCGACTTATTGAACAAGAAGTGTTTTTCAATGCCGCTATTAAAACACAGCCAAATTAGGTTCAAATTAGCAAAAAGTTAAAAAGCGTAAAATGCCGTCTAAAAAAACAGAGCCGTAAACGGCTCTGTTTTTCTTACACTTCTTTAGTTTCGGTTGCCTTCTGGCGCAAACGCAAACTTAATTCGCGCAGCTGCTTGTCATCCACACTGTTAGGTGCATTGGTCAGTAGACATTGTGCACGTTGTGTTTTCGGGAAGGCAATCACGTCACGGATAGATTCGGCACCAGTCATCAGTGTAACCAGACGGTCGAGGCCGAATGCAAGGCCGCCGTGAGGAGGCGCACCGAATTTCAGGTTGTCCAAGAGGAAGCCGAATTTCTCTTGTTGCTCTTCAGGGCTGATTTTCAGTGCGGCAAATACTTTCTCTTGTACGTCTGCGCGGTGGATACGGATAGAGCCGCCGCCGATTTCCCAGCCGTTCAATACCATGTCGTAGGCACGAGCCAAGCAGTTTGCAGGGTCGGAAACCATCAGGTCTTCATGACCTTCTTTAGGCGCGGTAAACGGATGGTGTACGGCAACGTAGCGGTCGGCTTCTTCGTCGTATTCGAACATTGGGAAGTCGACAACCCACAAAGGTTTCCATTCGTCTACGAAGTAGCCGTTATCTTTGCCGTGTTCCAAGCCGACTTTGATACGCAAAGCGCCGATGGCTTCGTTCACGACTTTGGCTTTGTCTGAGCCGAAGAAGATGATGTCGCCGTTTTGCGCGCCGGTACGCGCAATGATTTCTTTCAGGGCGTTTTCAGACAGGAATTTCACGATTGGAGATTGCAGGCCGCTGTCTTCGCCGTTGGAAAGGTTGCTCACATCGTTTACTTTGATGTATGCCAAACCTTTCGCACCGTAGATGCCGACAAATTTAGTGTATTCGTCGATTTCTTTGCGGCTGAATTTCGCACCGTTAGGCACGCGCAGAGCGACTACGCGGCCGCCTTTCATGTCGGCTGCACCACGGAAGACTTTGAATTCTTCCGTTTTCATCAGATCGGTCAATTCGGTAAATTTCAAGTTGATGCGCATGTCCGGTTTGTCAGAGCCGTAGTAGAACATGGCTTCAGAGTAAGGCATGCGTGGGAAGTCGCCCAAATCTACATTCAAGGCATCTTTGAAGACTTGTTTGGCCATGCCTTCAGTGATGTCCATGATTTCATCCTCGTTCAAGAACGAGGTTTCCAAGTCGATTTGAGTGAATTCAGGTTGACGGTCGGCACGCAAGTCTTCGTCACGGAAACATTTGGTGATTTGATAGTAACGGTCGAAACCGGCTACCATCAGCAATTGTTTGAACAATTGCGGAGATTGCGGCAGAGCGAAGAATTCGCCCGGATGAACGCGGCTCGGCACGAGGTAGTCGCGCGCGCCTTCAGGCGTGGAGCGGGTCAGCATCGGGGTTTCGATGTCGATGAAGCCTTGTGCGTCCAAGTAGCGGCGAACGCCCATGGCGACTTGGTAACGCAGGCGCAGGTTGCGTTGCATGGCAGGACGGCGCAAGTCGATAACGCGGTTGGTCAGGCGAACGTTTTCGCTAATGTTTTCATCGTCAATTTGGAACGGAGGCGTAGCGGCAGCGTTCAAGACTTCGATTTCTTTGGCAAGGATTTCGATTTTGCCGGAAATCATTTTGTCGTTGGTCGTACCTTCTGGACGATTGCGTACGCGGCCGGTAATGCTCAAAACGTATTCGTTGCGGGCGGAATCGGCAGCGGCGAATGCTTCCGGAGTGTCAGGGTCAATCACGACTTGGACGATGCCTTCGCGGTCGCGCAGGTCGATAAAAATTACACCGCCGTGGTCACGTCGGCGGTGTACCCAGCCTTTGACGGTAACGGTTTGGTCTAAGTATTGCTCGCTAATCAGACCGCAATAGTTGGTACGCATAAAATCACCTTTTATTATTGATTTGAACTGAAAACAGGAAATGCCGTCTGAACGACGGCGTTATTGTTGTTCGGGCAAATCCGCCTTTTCAGACGGCATAGGTTCTGCCAATGTTTTAACGGGCAGGTCATCAGGCATGACCATACCTAAAGAAATAACATATTTCAATGCTTCGTCCACGCTCATATCGAGTTCGCGCACATCGCTTTTCTTAACCATAATATAGTAACCGCCGGTCGGATTTGGCGTGGTCGGAACATACACGGAAAGATAATCGTCATCCTGTGGCAATGCACCCTTAAGTGCGTTCGACACCTGCCCTGACACGAAAGCAATCGTCCAAATACCGGGCTGGGGAAACGGTACAAGTACCGGTGTTTTAAACGAACGGCTGCTGTCGGAAAGCAGGGACTCGGATACTTTTTTAACACTCGAGTAGATGGATTTCACAACCGGAATCCTACCCAACAAGCTGTCCCACGCGGCAAGAATCTGCCGGCCCAATACGTTTGCGGCAAATAATCCGGTTACAAATAATACTGCAATGGCAACAATAACGCCGAGTCCGGGGATGTTGAACCCCAAAACGTATTGCGGACGCCATTGTCTCGGAAGCAGGTTAACGAGTTGGTCGGATGCGGAAACGATATAGGAAATAACCCAAACCGTTACCGCAATCGGCAGCCAGACCAAAATGCCTGTAATCAGATATTTTTTTAACGCCTTGGCAGTTTTACCGCCTTCGGCTGCAGGTTCCGTCATCTTGCTTGATTCCGACAAAGTTTGTGCAAACTGCGCATTATACGCTCTTGCCAGAATTCAAACGAGCTTTTTATCTCATACACCGTAAAGCCCCCGATGACTTCAGACGGCACCGCCGACTTGATATTACTTACCCGAACACGGTTCAGATACCGTCCCAATCATTAAACATCAAACCGAAACCGATACCGCTCTGTTTGCGGTTATAGTCGATAAGGCTCTCTCCATAACCGTGAAAGCCGCGCACTACACCCTTAAGCTTGCCTGTAATGGGAAAAGTATAGGCAGCCTCTACTGCGCCATAACCCGTTTTAGGGTTGTAACGCAGCACTGAATACACATTCTTCCTGTCATTCAAACGGTACTGAACTTTCACATCGCCATAACCCATATAGTCGGCAATATCCGGGTTGTCGTTTTGATCACCTCCTTGATCAAATACGCGCATCCACACACGCGGCACCACGGTCAACTTTCCCCATTCCATCCCCGCCACAGCATAAATCCTATTCCACGAACGCGACTCCGGACGGCTTTGCCCGTTGGACTGGTGAACAAAACCAGCACCGAGCATACGCAGCCTACCGCCCCAAGGCAAGTCAGCCTTCACAGGCTGGGTCAGGAAGATTTCAGGCTTATAATCCGTATTTCGGAACGGTGCGGATTTCCTGCCCTGATTGAAAATCTGCCAGTCTGATTTCTGCGTATAACCGAACCACAAATCCGCACGGCTTTTGAACAAATCCTCAGCGATTTTGCTTTTAAACGAAATCTGAAGTTTGGTTTCCGCACGCTTTTGCTGCCCGAATCTCTCTTGTTCGGTTATGCCGCGCGTCGGTGAACTCGGAGAATAGTTGGGCGAACTGTTGTACCAAAACGGCATAAGGTACATTGGATTATGCTCGCGTACACTCAGAAGCCCTCGCGTATCGTTTCTATCTAAATCATACATCAGGCTCAACGGCGTATATGTAGCTTCTGTAGCTCCCGCTTGATCGCCGGACGGCACATCTTCATCAACCACGATTACAGCCTCTTTCTTATCTAAGCTGCTTCGTACGGTTTCGGTAAGATTAAGTACAGATTTTGCCTCATGCTGCCCGGATTTTCCCGGCATATCCGGCAACCGTACCGCAAATATTCTGTCATAACACGCCAAGCGTAAAGCATCGTCTTTCAAATTATGACATTGCACCGCAGTCTCGGCGAAGGCAGACGCAACCGGTAGCAAACCTATCAAAAAAATATAACGCATTTTCTGTTTATTCATCTCCATCCCCATTGCCGACACATTGTTTTAAGACGGTATTTTATAGCGTGTTCAAATAAAAAACCGTACATTTTCCGATATTTTAAGCTTTGGCCTTCCCAATGCGAAAAACCCCGAAACCGTCAGGCCTCAGGGTTTTTTGCTTATTACATATAAAAAACCGCCTTGGCGGTTCTGCAAAAATCAAGCCAGGGCTTTTACTTTTGCAGACAAACGGCTTTTGTGACGTGCCGCTTTGTTTTTATGGAATACGCCTTTATCGGCGATACGGTCGATAATTTTAACAGACTCTTTGTAAACCGCTTGTGCAGCTGCCTTATCGCCTGCTTCGACTGCTTTCAATACTTTTTTCACTGCAGTACGGAATGCGGTACGCAGGCTAGCATTGTGTGCGCGTTGTTTGACGGACTGGCGGGCACGTTTGCGTGCTTGTGCGCTGTTTGCCATGTTGGAATCTCCTGAAAAATAAATTCTCTAAACGCGCAATTTTAAAGAGGGTTTACATTATATGCAAGTCTTTTCTCCTTATTATTACACAGGAAGGTTTCACAGCCCGTAAAAACGGTCAAAACTGCAACCCATTTGGCGAACCTTTCGCAAACAAGGCAATTTTTTAGAAAAATCAGTTCAATGCGCTTTGGTTTTGCAAAAATTTACTTTACAATAGCCGCGCCTTGCGCCGGGGTATCAATGGGGCGCTTGGTTTCTTTTTTTATCCAACCTCTTTCATCAGGAATCTGCCCGTATGAAAAAATCTGTATTAGCCGTATTGGCCGCATTGTCTTTGGCCGCGTGCGGCGGTGGCGAGAAAAAAGCCGAGCAACCTCAAGCAGGCAGCGCGCCTGCTGCCAATGCCGAGGCAGCCGCCACCGATACTTTGAATATATACAACTGGTCAAACTACGTTGACGAAAGTACCGTCGAAGACTTCAAAAAAGCCAACAATTTGAAGCTGACTTACGATTTGTATGAAAACAACGAAACCCTTGAAGCCAAAATGCTGACCGGTAAATCCGGCTATGACTTGGTTGTGCCAGGTATTGCCTTCCTGCCGCGCCAAATTGAGGCAGGTGCATACCAAAAAATCAACAAGGATCTGATTCCGAACTACAAAAACATCGACCCTGAATTGCTGAAAATGTTGGAAACTGCCGACCCGGGCAATCAGTATGCCGTTCCATACTTCTCAGGCGTGAATACGATTGCGATTACGGCGAAGGGCAAGGAGCTTTTGGGTGGAAAATTGCCTGAAAACGGCTGGGATTTGCTGTTTAAACCCGAATACACCAACAAGCTGAAATCTTGCGGCATCGCTTTGTGGGATACTCCGAGCGAAATGTTCCCAATCTTGTTGAACTACTTGGGTAAAGATCCTAAAGGCTCGAATCCTGAAGATTTGAAAGCGGCGGCGGAAGTGTTAAAGTCTATCCGTCCTGACGTGAAACGTTTCAGCCCTTCCATCATTGACGAATTGGCGCGCGGCGACATCTGCTTGGCGGCAGGTAACGGCGGCGACTTGAACTTGGCCAAAGCGCGTTCCGAAGAAGTGAAAAACAATGTCGGCATCGAAGTGTTGACGCCGAAAGGTATGGGCTTCTGGATTGAATCTTGGTTGATTCCGGCCGATGCGAAAAACATCGCCAATGCCCACAAATACATCAACTACACGCTCGATCCCGAAGTGGCTGCGAAAAACGGTATTGCCGTAACCTTCGCACCGGCCAGCAAACCTGCACGCGAAAAAATGCCTGCCGAGCTTGTGAACACTCGCTCTATTTTCCCGAACGAGCAAGACATGAAAGACGGTTTCGTGATGCCTCAAATGAGCGCAGATGCGAAAAAACTGTCTGTCAACTTGTGGCAAAAAATCAAAGTCGGTTCCAATTAATCCGGAATATTGAAAAATGCCGTCTGAACAGAATTTCAGACGGCATTTCTAATTTTACCGAAATATCCGTGCCGTTTATCTATTGCCTTGATGCACGGTTGCTTAGGTTAAAACTTCATCTCTAAAGTCAGGGTGTAATTTCGTCCCGGTGCGGCGTAGCGGTTATACCTGCCGACATTATTGTGCCTATTAACCGCTCCTTCGGCAGTCTGCCTTACAGACTCCCAAGTGGTATACCGGTAGTTGAAGAGGTTATACACGCCAGCGCGCAGGGTCAGGTGTTTCTTGATATTGTAATATCCGGAAACATCCGTAACATGCCAAGGCCGCGTCCGCCGTGATGCTGCTTTTTTAGCATTGGCATTACCGTTCAACAGCGCCTGGCTGCCGAGCAGTTCGTCAACAGATTTTGCCTTGGAATAAGTAAACATCGTATTGATGCCCCATATTCCGTCAGGATGGTCGTAACCCAAACCCAATACATATCGTGAAGGTTGGACGGCATCAAAAAGATATGAAGTTACAAACGTCCTGTCGGCGCGTATATCGGCATCTTTGACCTTGATACGGTTATAGGCAAGCGTGGAATACAACCCGTCCGGCAACCCGCCCCATACACCGTGCCAATCGATTTTACCCAAAATATTGATACCGGCTATCCGTGCATTTTGAGCATTTCGGTATCCGGGGTCGCCAGAAGCCAAAGTTTGCCCGTTTTGAGTTCGGGTTTCATAACCGAATGCAATCAGGTCGCGATAGGCATTGTTGAAATAGCTGGCTTCCAAATTGCCGAAGTCCCCTTTAAATACAATACCTGCCTCTCTATTAAAGGATTTTTCCGGTTTCAGATCCAACGTTTTCAAAGACTCCCCGGCTCTCCAGCCGTACATTTCGGCAAACGACGGCAGACGGAAGCCCGTAGAAGCGCGATAAGTCAAATCCATCCAGGTGAAAGGCTTGAGGACTACGCCTGCGTTCCAAGAAAGGTTGCGGTGAGTGCCGGTAGAGACACTCTTATCTTCCGAATGCGTACTGCGGTAATCGTAACGTATGCCTGCTCCGACATCTGCCCACCTGCCCAAACGGACATTGTCTTGAACGGCTGCATAATAACCGTTGCCGCCGATATTCCTCGGTGTGCAGTCTGTATAGGTGTTATTGCCGAAACGGCATATCGGCGATGTATTGACCGTGGTCTTGCCGATAGACACCCAATACGGTTTGCCTTGGCTTCCGTTGGGCGACTGCGCCCCTTCCGGAGTTTTCGATCCATATGCCTGAACTGCGTTTTGCAGATAATAATCGCTGTGGGACAATTGCGACTTAAAGCGGTCGTACCCTAGATTGATACTCAAATTGTGACGGATTTTGGCCGTATCAAATGCCTTTTTAAATACTGCTTGGAACAGGTTTCGGCTTTCTTCATAAATCATCCGGTCGGATTTATAGAAGGAATACGGTTTATTGCCGTCGGGACGGCAATTTTTATCCGAACCGTCGTGAGAGCAATGCGTCTGCTGCAAACGGTTGTCCAAATCTATACCTTGCCGGTCATAAGAAAGTCGGGCGTAATCGGCCCAGGTATCCTTGTCAGCATTATGGTAAACATATTCGACCCCGTACCGGTTTTTGGTATGGCGTTCATCATAAAACACGCCGGTACCGTAACCGATACCCTGCAATGTACCGCCCTCTCCATGAACAAACAGCCTTTCTGCCTTATTATTGCCCGAATATTTGCCAAAGCCGCTCGGCGTACCGTTTCTCCGGACGCTGTCATTCAGATCGGCCTCGGTAAAATAGGCAGGAACAGTCATATCCCGTGTATCAAAGGTCTGCTGCGTACGTTCAAGAACGGCTCCGACATAATGTCGGTTGTCCAAATGCCAACCCGGTCGGAACAGCCATGATTGGCTGCCATACTCAAGCGGGTCCGCAAGGAAGCGGCTGGGGCCGGTATAATCCTGCGTGCTGACAGTTTTGCGCTCATCTTTGGCCAAAGCATCTTTTTTCGCATTGTCTTTACAGGCCGCATATCCATTGGGGCATTCTTCTTCGACAATGAAATTTGCGTACGGATGGGTATCCTCGACCGGCACCAGCCGGTTGAAGCTCTGCACACCCTTGCCAGCATCTTTATGCGCATGGATTTCCTGCCCCCGCCGTTTAGTATAAATAAGGAGAGCTTCCGCGCCGCCGCTGCGTCCTGCAAGCGCAAGGGACTGTGTCAGGGCATGGTCTTTTCCAGAATAGGCAGTTTTACTCTGAATGCCCCACTGTTTTCCCTCTCCGATAATGTCGGCTGCGGTTTTGGTTTGAAATGCGACCGAACCTGCCAATGCGCCGTTTCCGTATTCTGATGAATTCGAACCCTTGCTGATTTCAACGGCCTTGACGTTTTCATACTCAATTTCATTGATTGCGCCGCTGCTGCCCGCCGTCCTCGTCCCACCCAATGCCGCCTGCGCGGTGTAAGACTGTATTTGCGAAACGCCGTCCACCGTTAAGGAAACGCGGTTTTTATCCATGCCGCGTATTGAATAGCCGGAACTTGCGCCCCGACCCTGTTCGACCACGGCAATACCCGGATCGTAACGGGTCAGGTCTCGGATATTCAATACCTGTTCTTTACTTAGCGTCTCGGAAGATTTGACCAGCTTGCCCAGCCCGGTTACTTCGTTATCACGGCGGGTTTTCTGTTTTTTCGCATTCACCTGCACGGTATCGAGCTGCTTTTCCCCCACTTGTCCGGACGGTAAAACATCCGCATAAGCAGGCAGCGCAGTCATCAGCGACAGGCATAAAATATTTAATCGGAACAAATGTTGCTGTTTCATATCATTTCTCTACTTACTGCCTTCAAACGGCATTTAAAGCCGATATGCCGTCTGAAGAACTTTCCTCTGCCAACCGGCAGCCCAGTTTACCGGACAAGCTGTTGGCGTTTCGTACCGAATACCACTGCCGCCTTGCCGCTTTCTCCCTCCAATGTGTTTCCGGAGAACGATCCGCCCATCTCGATGGCGTTTTTGCCGTAGAAGCCGCCGGACACATCTGCACGAATATTCGTCCGTTTCGGATCGATGGTATTTTTCGGATCTAATGCAAAGCCGCTTTCACCGGTTTTCGCCACACCTGAAAAACCGTTGCCCTGAATCTGGGCAGTGATGGTGAATACGGGGGCAATGCGGTCTTTCGCCGTCAGCATACCGTTGAGGGTTTTCTCGGCAAAATTAACTTTAAACTCAGCCCGGTTACCGCCTTCCTTATCGGAAGGTTCGGCACTCCAGCTCGTACCATTAACAATAGTACCCGACCATGTACCGCGATATACAGCCGGCTCGGCAGTTGTTGGCATTTCGGATACTGCCGTACGGCTGCCCTGCAGGAACATATCGTGCGAACCGCCGTGTTCCAACACCCCGAAATGCAGATAATCCAAATTGGAGCAGCATGCCGACACCTTCACGCCGTCTTTCTCAAATACATGCTGGAATGCCGTCTGAGTGCCTTCGGACGGCACAAGCGCAAGCTCCACGCCGTCAATCAGCAGTTTGGCCACGTTGCCGAAGCTGTCAATCTGTTTTTTCACAAAATCCGCACCGATGCGGTAAGCGTCCATAAAGGTTTCAGCCAATGGTTTTTCTGCATCGTCTTTCTGTTTCGCGCTGAATACGGCAAGCACTTTCTTATCGTTTGCCAAAAACTTGCCGCCCAACTCGTCGCCCTGAGGCCCGTAGAAACCACCTTCCAGACTGTCAGAATCAGAAACGAAGGGGTGTTCTTTCTCATTAGCATTTTTATCCGCTGCCAACGCCTTACCTTTGAAGCGGTTACCGTGCAGGTTAGCCTGAATGTCGTAACGTTTAATTTGTTTGGCTTTATTTTCGGTTTCGTTATGGGTAATCCGGTTATTGCGGTAGAGCGCGCCGGTCATGGTCTTGGCGGCGAAGTCCACCTCAAACTCGCTGGTCAGCCCGAAATCGGTATGACCTTCCGGTGCATCCTTTTTATTGAGCAACACATCTTCGTTGGCAGACAAAGCCCCATACCTATCCCCCGCTGGAAAACCAGCCAACTGGGAAAATTTTTGTCCCATCTTGGCATCGGTTACATAATCCCAAGTACCTTTATAACCTACCTTACCCATCGGCAGAGCTTGGGAAGGATTACTGCCTTTGTAGAAAAGGTAGCCTTTCGGACCGTTGAGCGCACTGCCATTGATTCTTTCCATCGGCAAGCCGTCGCGGTAGATATAGCCCGAGCGGACATACTCGAATTTCGTGTATCCTTCCACGCGGCTTTTGCCGTCCCCACCCGGCTGAATAGACTCGTTCAGAGTTCCGTCAGTCATATTCGAGATTTCATCCTTTTGGGGAAACTCATCTGGCTTACCCGCACCTAATTTCTCCCAATCCGCTTCTGATAATGCCTTATGCTCATTCTCTGGTTTCTTCGGAAAATAGAACCGGCGCGGTATTTTGGCTGCAAAACCGTAAGCCGAACGTTCGTTTTCCGCCGCCTGCGCTTCACCGGGTTTTGCCGGTTTTTCAGTCTGTTCGTCTTGGTATTTCGGTGCTTCGGACTGTGGGTTGCGCTGTTTCGTTTCCACGCTGTCCAAATCGAAACTGCCGCCGCCCGCGCAGGCAGAAAGCAGCAGCACAGGCAGGATGCCGGCTGCTTGGGCAATAAGTAATTTTTTCATATCAACTTTTTTAAAAATGATAATAGTTCATATTGTATTAACTTAAAATGTAATTTGCAAACATTTTCTGACGTACTTTCACAAAAAAACACCCGCACATCCTTACTCCGGATATGCGGGTGTTTGAGCAAACCTTGGCCTAACCCAAAGACACCATTTCAATCTGCTCCATCGTCCTACCCAGAAAACGCTCTCCTATCGTTCTGAATTTCAAAGGAATATCGCTGACATAAAAACGATAGTCGGGATTATTGTTGTCAGTATTGAGTAATCCCTCCTGCGCAAGGACGCGTGCGGTTTCTTCAGCCGTCGTAATTGCAGAATCAACCAACGCAACATTGCCCGCCTCCCTGCCGATTAAGGGCTTGAGCAAGGGAAAGTGCGTGCAGCCCAACACCAGCGTATCGATGCCGTCTGCAAGCAATGGTTTGAGGTATTCGCATACGGTCAGGCGGGTAACTTCATGTTCCAACCAACCTTCCTCCACCAAAGGGACAAGTAGCGGCGCAGCCTGCGTGCGGACGAGCGTATCGGGGTTGTTCCTGTGAATGGCGCGCGCATAAGCATTGCTGTTAACTGTCGTATTGGTGGCGATAATGCCAATTTTATTGTTGCGTGTCGTTGCCAGCGCGGCTTTCGCGCCGGCGGAAATCACGTCCAACACAGGCATATTGCCCGTCTTTTGACGGATTTTCTGCCCCGCCACCGCCGCAATCGTATTACATGCGATAACCATCGCCTTAACATCGTGTTCCAGTAGAAAATCGACAATCTGCATGGAGAAATGCTCAATGGTCGCCTTCGACTTCGTTCCATAAGGCACACGCGCCGTATCGCCGAAATAAATGATGTTTTCCATCGGCAGCCTCTCCATCAGCGCGCGCACATTGGTCAAACCGCCGATTCCTGAATCAAAAACACCGATGGGTCGCTGCCTGCCGATATTTTCCATCTTTTTTCCAATCTGTCCTAAACATACAATCCGCGTATTGTACACGCGCCGCTTTTTCTTGACAGCCATGCCGTCTGAAAGCAGAACGTGTATTTGGCTGTTATAATGCTCGGACAGGAAGCATCCGCCCCTCGGGTGCAAAATTTGCAAAACCTGCAAAACTGCCCATAATACCCCCAACCTTACAACAAACCGTTTCCATGTCTGATTTACCCTCCATCTCCCGATTCCTTGCCGATGAAGCCGCCACACTCGATTTGGGTGAAGCATGGTCTTCCCGTTTAAACGCACCCCTGGTCATTTATCTCGAGGGAGACTTGGGCGCGGGGAAAACCACACTGACACGCGGAATCCTGCGCGGACTCGGTCATCGGGGACCGGTCAAAAGCCCGACTTACGCCATCGTCGAATCCTATCCGCTGAAACCTTTTACCCTGCATCATTTCGACCTCTACCGTTTCACCACGCCCGAAGAATGGGAAGATGCCGGATTGGACGAACTGTTTTCCGCAAACAGCATCTGCCTGATCGAATGGCCGCAACAGGGAGGCGAATTTACCCCGCCTGCCGACATCACCGCAACATTGACACACGACGGCGACGGCAGAAAATGCCTGCTGACCGCCCATACCGAACGAGGACGTGAAGGCCTGCCGCTATGACCAAACTGACACGAAGACAAATCATCCGCCGCACCGCCGGCACACTGTTCGCCCTGACCCCTATCGCATCTGCCGTTGCCAAAACAGTACACGCCCCGCAGTTTACCGCCGTACGGATATGGCCGTCGCACACCTACACCCGCCTGACGCTGGAAAGCACAACCGCGCTCAAATACCAACACTTCACGCTCGACAACCCGGGCAGGTTGGTCGTCGACATACAAAACGCAAACATCAATACCGTATTGCACGGACTGTCTCAGAAAGTCATGGCAGACGACCCCTTTATCCGCAGCATACGCGCGGGTCAAAACACGCCGACTACCGTCCGCCTCGTCATCGACCTGAAACAATCCTCACGCGCACAAGTCTTTTCCCTCCCTCCTGTCAGCGGCTTTAAGAACCGCCTCGTTATCGACCTCTATCCGCACGGAATGGATCCCGACGATCCGATGATGGCGCTGCTTAACGGCAGCCTGAACAAAACCCGTCGCGGCTCCCCCGAAGCCGACCTCGCTCAAAACACTCCCGCACAAACCGAACGCGGCAAAAACGGGCGTAGACCCGTCATCATGCTCGATCCGGGACACGGCGGTGAAGACCCCGGTGCCAGCAGTCCGGGCGGCCTACAGGAAAAACATGTCGTCCTATCCATTGCCAGGGAAACCAAAAATCAGTTGGAAGCATTAGGTTACAATGTATTTATGACGCGCAACGAAGACGTGTTCATCCCTTTGGGCGTGCGTGTCGCCAAAGGGCGCGCACGGCGGGCGGACGTATTTGTCTCCATCCACGCCGATGCCTTCACCAGCCCCTCCGCGCGCGGTACAGGGGTTTATATGTTAAACACCAAGGGCGCAACCAGCTCTGCCGCCAAATTCTTGGAACAAACCCAAAATAATGCCGACGCGGTCGGCGGCGTACCGACCAGCGGCAACCGCAATGTCGATACCGCCCTGCTCGACATGACGCAAACCGCCACACTGCGCGACAGCCGCAAACTCGGCAACCTGGTGCTTGAAGAATTGGGCAGGCTCAACCACTTGCACAAAGGCAGGGTTGACGAAGCCAATTTCGCCGTTTTGCGCGCACCCGATATGCCGTCTATCCTGGTCGAAACCGCCTTCCTGTCTAACCCTGCCGAAGAGAAGCTGCTGGGTAGCGAATCCTTCCGCAGGCAGTGCGCCCAATCCATTGCCTCAGGTGTCCAACGCTACATCAACACATCCGTATTAAAACGGGGTTGATTCCGAAAAATAAATGCCGTCTGAACATTTTTCAGACGGCATTTTTGTACACTTTCCTCAACGGTTCGATCCCTGCACCATATCAATCAGGAACAGGCGGCAATCGAGGTTGCCGTTATAAAGTGGGATTTTGCGTTTTGGCGACAGGCGCATGAATTTGGGCATTTCCCTGTCGCCGGTAAACATACCGACTCGCCAGCCGGCATAGTATTTTTTCAACCACGTACCCAACTGCGGATAAAGTGCCTGCAAAGCGTGGACTTCCTCAAGGCGCACACCGTAGGGCGGATTGGACACCATAATACCGCCCACGCCGTTCGGACGGACGGACTGCGCATCGGAAACGCTGAAGGAAACGATGTCGTCCACCCCGGCACTGCGTGCGTTGGCCAATGCCGTCTGAATGATGCGGCGGTCGCTGTCACTGCCCGAAATCGGTGCAAAAGCCGATTTGACCTGCGCTTCGGCACGGCGGCGCAAATCCGACCACAGCGTTTTATCGAAATTTTGCAGTTTCTCAAAACCGAAACGGCGCATCATGCCCGGTGCGCGGCCTGTGGCAATCCAAGCTGCCTCGACGGCAATCGTGCCGCTGCCGCAGAACGGATCCTGAAACGGCTGCGTGCCGTCGTAACCTGCCAAGAGCAGCAGTCCGACAGCAAGGTTTTCGCGCAGCGGGGCTTCGCCGGTATCCAGGCGGTAGCCGCGTTTAAACAGGGCTTCGCCCGAAGTGTCGATAAAAACCTCGACGTGGCGCTCATCCAAAAAAACATGGATACGGACATCGGGAGAGATTTTGTCCACACTCGGACGGGCATCGTAAATATCGCGGAAGGCATCGCAGACGGCATCTTTGACGGTCAGGCCGACAAATTGGATGCTCTTAACGTTGGCACGCTTTGCCTCGACTTTAACTTTGAACGTCTGCTGCAAGGTAAACCAATTAAACCAGTTGATGTTTTTGGCGAGTTTGTAGATGTCGCGCTCATTGCGGTATGTACCTTTGGTCAGACGCAGCAGGATACGGCTGGCAGTACGCGAATGCAGGTTGGCGGCGTAGGCCTGTTCCAATCCGCCGCGGCAGGAAACGCCGCCGTCAAACGCTTGAACATCGGTACAGCCGAGGCTTCCGAGTTCTTGAGATAAAACGGTTTCCAAACCGCGCGGGCAGGTGGCAAAAAGTGTATATAAAGTATTCATAGCGTGTCCTTTCCGGACGGGTATTCTGACAATAACGGATTTTCCGTCCCGAAAATTTATTCGGCGGAAAATGCCGTCTGAAATGTTTGGCTGCCGACCGTAATGTCCGCCGTAAAATCGTGCCTGCCTTCTACACAGAAGGGC
The DNA here is from genome assembly GCF_014596375.1 of Neisseria sp. RH3002v2f. Taxonomy (NCBI): domain Bacteria; kingdom Pseudomonadati; phylum Pseudomonadota; class Betaproteobacteria; order Neisseriales; family Neisseriaceae; genus Neisseria; species Neisseria sp. RH3002v2f. The sequence continues at coordinate 106,820 of NZ_MAYZ01000020.1, read as the reverse complement.
AGGCGGATACGTGTTGCCCGCCAATCCCCTGACGGCTGCCGCTCAAGCGCATAGCGGTTGAAACCCATATCCATATTTTTCATACTGAAGCTGATACTGACCTGCTCCGTACCGGAGGGTGTGTGTTCAATATAAATATCGAACGGTTCTTTCGTTGAAACAGAGGTGGCGCGGACACGGCTTCCGTCCGGCAGCGTGCAACCCTCGGTCAAATCGCATTGCACCTCCGCAACTTGCGGCTGCTGCGACTGCCACCATTGCAACAAAACGAGCTTGAAGGCGGCAAAGGCAATCAGCAGCAGTGCGGCAAGCAGTAATTTGCGGTTTTTATCCATGGTTCTGCCCTATTGCTTCGTCCGTTACCACAGCATGCGCCCCCAATCCGAGCCATAGTTTTCCATAACGTGCAACCGTCTGTCCGTTTGCTGCAAGTACGAGCGGAACGGATACGCCCTGACGCAGCGCTTCTGCCGCCTCTTGTGCCTGAACATCATTGCACACGCGCCACACGACGACATCCGCGCCCTTTTCCTGCGTCTGCCTCCATTGGATATGCGTTTCCACCTCCGCCCACACGCTTTGCCCTGTTCCGGCTGTTTCCGTCTGCCGCCAATCCGCACCGACCAAAACGTTTGCATCATGCGTCCCATTTCGACCGTATGGGACAACACGATATGTACCCATACTGTTCTCCCCGTACAAACCTGTTTTCAGGCTGCCGTACAAACGGCGCGGAACGGACAGCGAACGCAAAAGCGCACCGTTGGCAGGCAGCATGGGGGCAACGGTAAAATCACCCGCCTTCTGCCAAGACCATTCCTGCCCTTCGCGGGATTGCGGTTTGCCCGTCCATTGGTCGGGGTTTACCCATAGGAATTTCAGGCAGACGCGGGCGTGTTCGTAGGAATGGATTTTGGTCAGCCAAGGCGTGGCGGCGAGGATGCGGATGCCGAGTTCTTCTTCAAACTCGCGTTGCAGGGCTTGGAAGTCGGTTTCGCCCGCTTCGACCTTGCCGCCGGCAAATTCCCAATATCCGGCATAGGGTTTACCTTCGGGGCGGGAACTGAGCAGGTAGTCGCCGTCCCGGTTGAGCAGGATGCCGGCAACGACGCGGATAAGGGGTCGGGTGTCTTGGGTCATGGGAATGGTTGGAGAAGGTCGTCTCAAAATCCGGAAAGGTCGGATTCGGGCATCCGACCTGCCAATGGGTACTGTTTTATTTTTCGGCAACGACAAATGCCAATACGGTGTCTTCTTCGTCGCTCATGCTGAGGCTGACGCGGCTGATGCCTTGTTCCTCCAGCCATTTGGACAGGGCGGGGGCATAGAAAAATTCGGGTTTGCCCAATGCGTCATGCCCGATGCCGATGTTGCGGAAGGAAACCGCACCGCGTATGCCCGTACCGACGGCTTTGGCAAAGGCTTCTTTGGCGGCAAAGCGTTTGGCAAGGTAGTTGACGGGTTTGCCCGCTTGCGGGAATTCGAGCAGTTCTTCGGGGGTGAGGATGCGCTCGGCAAATGCTTGTCCGAACTTTTTGCTCAGGCGGACGATGCGTTTGAGGGAAACAATATCTGTGCCTATGCCGTAAATCATATTTGCGCTCCTTTGTCGTGAAATGCCGTCTGAAACGGTTTGCCTGCCCTTACGGCAGCATTCTTGCACGGAACATGGTTTCTTTCATCTGGCGCACGGCCTCGGGCAATCCAAGGAAAAGTGCCTGCGAAATCAGCGAATGCCCGATGTTCAGCTCGCGGATGGCGAGGATTTGGGCGATGGGGGTAACGTTGTGTATGGTCAGTCCGTGTCCGGCGTTGACGACCAAGCCCAAATCGCTGGCAAAATGCGCGCCGTTTTGCAGACGCTCGAATTGCTTGATTTGTTCGGCGTGGCTGCGTGCATCGGCGTATGCGCCGGTGTGCAGCTCGATAACGGGTGCGCCGACATCATAGGCGGCTTGGATTTGCTCGTTGTCGGCATCGATAAAGAGCGAGACTCGGATGCCTGCGTCGGTCAGGATTTTGGTGAACTCGGCAATTTTTTCTTGTTGCGCCAATACGTCCAAGCCGCCTTCGGTCGTGATTTCCTGACGTTTTTCAGGCACGATGCACACGTCTTCTGGCATGACTTTGAGCGCGTTTTCCAGCATTTCTTCCGTCAACGCCATTTCAAGATTCAGGCGCGTGCGGATGGCGTTTTTGACGGCGAACACGTCCGCGTCTTTGATGTGGCGGCGGTCTTCGCGAAGGTGCATGGTAATCAAATCCGCACCGTGCGTTTCCGCGACCAATGCCGCTTCCACAGGGCTGGGATAGGTCGTGCCGCGGGCGTTGCGGACGGTGGCGATGTGATCGATGTTGACACCTAAAAGCATGATGTTTCCTTTCCTCTTCGATTTTTTATTTTGCAGCATACCGGTACGCTGCGTCGGCACCTATGTTGCACGACGGTCAAACTGCCGTATCTGTTCCAATACCTGCCGCGACTTCACCCCTTCAGGAAGCAGGCTACCTGTCAGCAGCCGCGTGATTTTCAGGGCATCCTGAAGGCTTTGCGCACTGTTGAAACTGCCCGTCTGCAAATCAATCAGGCTCTGCCCGTCGGTAATAATGACGGTTTCAGACGGCAAAACACATTCCCTGCCTACGGGCATGACTGCTTCTTCCGGTCTGATACAGTATCTGGCGGATGACTGGATTTCCCTGCCCTCTCCGTCCGTATGCAAATCGGGGGCGACGCCTAAGGCCGTCAGCAGCTTCCACTCGAAGCGGCGCAAATCGGCAACATGGTCTGCTTCGCAGCAGACTGCCTTCATCACTTCAGCCAATGCATCGTATAACTCAGGCATGGGATCTTCGCGCGCGGTCAGTTTTAAAACCAGCTCGTTCACATACAACCCGCCAAACAACGCCCTGCCCTGCGGCTGCCGCCAACCGCCGACCCATTCGGCGCGGTGAAGAGTTTTGAGTTCCTGACTGCCGTACCACGACACGCTGACAGGGACAAACGGAACCAATACGCCGCGCAGCTCGCTCTGCCGTTTGCGCGCGCTCCGCGCCAGCAAAGCCACACGCCCGTAACGGCGGCTGAATGCTTCAACCCACAGGCTGCTTTCGCGCCAAGGCGAAGATGCCAGCATAAAAACGGGTTCGTGGTTGACTCGGTATTCGGACATAATCGTTGTGGAAATGCCGTCTGAACGCTGCCGCGACTACAAAACGGCAGTCGGATACGAACCGATGATTTTGACAAACGAAGCGCGCCCGCCCAACTGTTTTAATGCCGTCTGAACCTTGTCATCCGTCCGGTGTCCCTCAATATCGATAAAGAACAGGTATTCCCACAACGCCGCCTTTCCGGGACGACTCTCAAACTTGGTCATGGAAATGCCTGATTCGGTCAGGGGTTGCAGCAGCGAGGCAACCGCGCCTGCCCGGTTGGGTGCGGAAACGACCAGCGAGGTTTTGTCGCTGCCGCCGGCACCGGTTTCATGATGACCCATAACCAGGAAGCGCGTGGTATTGTTCGTCTCATCCTCAATGCACTCGGCCACGGGGCTGAGTCCGTAGATTTCCGCCGCAGTACGCCCGGCAATGGCGGCAACCGTACCGTCGTCCGATTCGGCAACCAGCCGCGCGGCTTCGGCATTGCTGGAGACCGCCACCCTCTCGGCGTTGGGAAGGTGTCTGCCCAGCCAGTCGTTGCACTGCGCCAACGCCTGTGCGTGCGAAAATACTTTGGTGATGCCTTCGGTACTGCTGCTGTTTTTACGCAGAAGGTTGTGGTGTATGCGCAAGACGACTTCGCCGCAAGCCTGCAATGCGGTAACGGCAAGTAGGTCTAACGTGCGGCCGACCGAGCCTTCGGTCGAGTTTTCCACGGGGGCGACCAGATAATCCGCCTGACGCGTTTCAACCTGTTTGAAGCAGTCGTCTATGGTCGGACACGCCATAGTGTGTGCGGCATGACCGAAATGCTTAATCGCCGCCTGTTGGGTAAACGTACCCTGCGGTCCCAGATAGGCGATGGTCAGCGGGCGTTCTACGGCGAGGCACTCGCTCATCACTTCCCTGAACAGGCGGGCGACGGATTCGTCAGGCAGCGGGCCTTTGTTCAAATCCTGAATGCGGCGCAACACGGCAACCTCACGCTCCGGACGGTATACCGCGCCCGTACCTTTCAGTTCGCCGATGGCGTGTGCGTGTTGCGCGCGTTCGTTGAGCAGGCGCAGGATTTCCGCATCGATGGTGTCGATGGCGTTGCGGTGGGGAAGGAGGAGTTCGTCGATGTGATGGGACATGATTTTGTCTGAATGGTGATTTATCGTGCATTCTAACATCAAATGCCGTCTGAAACGGTTTCAGACGGCATTTTCCGTTAAAGGTATTCGCTTTGCCCGTTTTCTTTCCACGCACGATGCGAGCAGAGCCACAGAAGCGCAATGCCGCAAGAGGTGGACGCGGTCATGGTTGCCGCCATCACGGTTGCCGAACCGTCGTGCAAAAAGGTCGCCGCCATACCCACCCCCGCGCCGATTAAAGATTGGAATACACCCAATACGGCATTTGCGCTGCCGCCCTCTTCTTTAAAATAAGACATAAAGCATGCCTGCGTGTTCGCACCAACCAGACCCTGCGTACCGACGGAAAACATCACGCACGCAACCAGCAGCCAAAACGGGGGCAACCCGAAAAACAGCACGGCGGCGAGTTGGGACAAGTTGGCGGCAAACTGGACGACAATCCCCCACAGCAGGATGCTTTGCGGATGCGCGCCGGTTTTAAGCCGCCACGCGGTAATACGGTTGAAAAACATCATCGTGATGATGTTGAGTGCAAACGCCCAAGCGTATTGATGCGGCGTAACGCGGTAAAGCTGCTGGTACACGAAGGATGATTCGGTCAAAAAAGCAAACATCGAGCCGAAACTGAATGCTTGGAAAAACAGATACCCCATGGCGGCGCGTGTTTTCAAAACACGTTTGAACCGCCCAGCCACCAGCCCGAACACATCCCTGCCGATTTTGCCGCCGACGGCAGGCTTGGGCAGGAAATATTGCACCAAACCGAGCAACACCAGCGAATAAGCCGCCAAGAAAACGAAAATCGCCTGCCAGCCGCCCAAGCCCTGCAATACCGCGCCGACCATGGGAGCGACAAGCGGCACAATCATCAGGATAATGCCGATGAGGGCGAACATCTGGGCGGCTTTCCGCCCCGAATAATAATCGCGCACCATTGCGCCGACAATGACGACGGTCATGCCCGCACCGAATGCCTGCACGACGCGCAGATTGAGGAGCTGTTCGGCACTTGAGGCGAATGCGATGGCGGCAACGGCAAGGCAGTAGACGGCCAATCCAGTCAGCGCGACGGGTTTGCGCCCTTTGATGTCGGACACCGAACCGCCGACCACCTGTCCGAACGCCGTGCCGAACATAAACACACTCAGGCTCTGTTCGATACGGTGGACATCCGCACCCAGCGATTGCGCCATTTCGGGAATCGCCGGCAGGTAGGCATCGATGGAAAACGGCATGAGCGCAACCAGCATCGCCATCAAGACCGCCATCAGTTTTTCGTTCATCGGGGGAGACGTCGGAGACATGTGGATTTCCATTCAAATCAAATAAAGAAACCGTCGCAAACGACGGCTGTAAACACAGTACAAGTTTAACATATTCAAACGGCGCGGGCGAACCCCCCGGCATACGCCCGAAACCGCTTCAGACGGCATGACCGCTTTCCGCATCCCTGTGCGACAGCCAGCCTGCAGCAAATGTGGCCGCGATGACGACAAACACACCCAAGGCGGACACGGGCGACAGGTGCTCGCCCAAAATCAAAACCGCCAATAACACGCCGACGACGGGTTCGAGCGAAATCAACAGTCCCGACACGTTTGCCGGAACACTGCCCGTACCTTTATTCCACAGCCAATAGGCATACCAGCTGCACCCCACGCCCAAATACAGCAGCGACACCACGCCCTGCCAGCTCCAATGTACGGTATAACTCTGTGCCAAGGCAAGCGAAAACGGCAGGCACATCAGCGATGCGGCGGCAATGGAAACAGATGTGAATGCCGGTGCGCCGATACGGGCAATCAGCCTTTGCGTCGGGCGGACTGCCGTGCAGAAACCGAGTCCTGCAAGCAGCACCAGAAAACAGCCGAACCAACCGACTTCCCCGCCGGCTTCGGCCCCGCCCACCATCAGCAGCGTAATGCCGGCAAACGCTGCCGTACCACATATCCAATGATAGGCACGGGCTTTGTCGTTGAAGAAAAAGTGTCCGATAAACACCATCAGCAGCGGCTCGAGTCCGACGATGGTCGATGCGCTGGCGGCAGACGTATATTTCAGTCCGATAAACTGCAGCATCAGGGTGAATACATAACTGATGAAGGATACCGCCAGCAGAGGCTTCCATTCCCTGCGCGGAATCTTGCCGATATGCAGGCGGCAAGTGGGCAGCACCAGCAGTGCGGCAATCAGCAGGCGCACGCCGACCATCAGCGCGGGATCGATGGCGGCATAGGCATATTTGGCGGCAATAAAAGAGCTGCTCCAGATAATCAGGGCAAGGATTTGGTAAAACATTTCAACTTATTCGGCTTAAAAACTGTGTTTGTTGGCGGAGGGGCGGATGGGAAGTTTCACACCGGCTGGGCAAAACAAACCGCCTGCCGGTTTCAGACGGCATCTAAAACCATGTGTTTTAAAGCAGGCAGCCTACTGCGGACGCTGCCCAGCCTGCCTGCATCGATGTCTGCCGTAACAACGCCTTCACCCTCAGGCAATACGTCCAGAACTTCCCCCCACGGATCGACAATCATACTGTGTCCGAACGTGCGCCTGCCGTTTTCGTGCAGCCCGCCCTGCGCCGCCGCCACAACATAACATTGGTTTTCGACGGCACGCGTACGCAAAAGCAGCTCCCAGTGCGCCTTGCCCGTCGTATGGGTAAATGCCGCCGGAAGCATCAATACGTCAAACGGCAACTGGCGGCGGAAAAATTCGGGAAAGCGGACATCGTAACAAATACCTGCCGCCACCGGCACGCCTTCTGCCGACAAGTGCGGCACCTCCCGTCCCGCGCTGATGGTATCGGCTTCGGCATAGCGTTCGCCCAAACCGGAAAAACCGAAGAGGTGCATTTTGTGATACAGACCCGTTCTTACGCCGTCCCGTCCGTATACCAACAGCGTATTCATCACCTTGCCCGCCTCGCTGCTTTGCAGCGGCACGGTTCCGCCAAACAGCACCACGCCGCACGCTTTCGCCGTTTCGCTCAATGCCGTCTGAAAGTGTCCTCCGTCCAAAGGCTCGGCAAGCGCAAGTTTGTCGGTATCGTTTGCGCCCATCAGCACCCAATATTCGGGCAACAGCACCCAATCCGCACCGCGCTGAGCCGCTGTTTTAACCAAACGCCTCATGGTTTCGATATTTTTATGGGGAGACAGCCCGGAAACCATCTGCACGGCAGCTATTCTGATTTTGTCCACTTTTCCTCCTTTACCCGCCCATCTTGCGGGATATTCCGCCGATACGCTACCATGACGGTACTTTGCGAAAGTCTTTTACACAAATGCACATTTTGAACCATATCGTCCTCGTCGGCGTCGGGCTGATCGGCGGTTCGTTCGTCCTAGACCTCAAGAAACAGGGACTCGTCCGTACCGTTACCGGCATCGACACCGACCGCGACAACCTGCAACGTGCGCTGGAACGCGGCGTGATTGACCGGGCTTCCGCCGTCATCGATAAAAACAGCATCGCCGATGCGGATTTGATTGTTATCGCCACGCCCGTTGCCTCAGTCTCCGGCATCTTAACCGCGCTTGCACCCGTTTTACCCGCCCACGCTTGGATTTCCGATGTCGGCAGCACCAAAATCTCCGTTATCGAGGCTTTCCGACGCTGCCTGCCCGACAGCATTCACCGCTGTATTGCCGCCCACCCGATTGCCGGCTCCGACAGAAGCGGGGCAGATTCGGCGCAGTACGGTCTGTTCCAAAATAGAAAACTCATCATCACACCACACGGCGGCGAAGATTCAGACGGCATCTCATTGATAGAAAACCTATGGCGCGCCGTCGGGGCCGAAATTTATACGATGGACGCGCAAAAACACGATGCGGTTTTTGCCGCCGTCTCCCATATGCCCCACCTTGCCGCCTTCGCCTATGTCCACCAGCTTTTCGACCACCCCGACGGAAAGGCGTATCTGAAATTTGCCGCCACGGGCTTTCAGGACTTTACCCGCACCGCCTCCAGCCACCCTGCCGTGTGGGCGGACATCTGCCTTGCCAACAGGGACAACCTGTTGGAGCTGATTCGGGGCTTGGGCAGGCAGTTGGACACTTTGGAAACCATCCTACTTAACCGGGACCGCCCCTCCCTGTACCGCTATTTTGAAGAAGCCAAAGCCACGCGCGACAGCTGGTCTGATGAAAATTGATGTTCAGACGGCATCCCGCCCAAGCCAAAACCGCCGCAGACCGTGAATCTGCGGCGGTTTTACTCAACCGGGCCTGCCGTCGGAACGCGGACGTATCAGCCAAGGAATATACTTCCACGCATACAGCAAAAGCGCAAGGGCAAACAAAACCGAAGATGTGCGTATGCTGTGCGTATAGGCGGTACCGGAAGAAAATACGGCAACCATGCGGACGGCGGTTGCCGCCATCATCAGCCAAAATGCGACCGGAACGGATTTGGGCGGCGGATAAATGGAATTGCCCGTATGACCGAGCGCGGTACGCGCCATCATGCCCAAAGTCAACACGCCGATACCGCCCACACCGATCAGGTGCACGCCCAAATTGAGGAAGGCAGGTTTGAAATAAGACACGCCGACCGCAATCAGCCCCAATCCGGTAAACAGATAACCGGCAAACAGAATCCACAGCATCGGCTCTTTCAACACGGGCCTATACCACCAACGGTAAACCTGCACGGTAAAAATCACGCCTGCCGCAAAGGCAAAAACGGCAGACAGCCAAGCCAACACACCGTGCGCCATCAGCATGGCAGTCAGCATGGGCAGCCACAGCGAAGCCTGCGCAACCCATTTCGGACTGGGAATCTGCGGCACGTTCAAACGTTTGGACGTAAAAAACGAAATAATCCTCATCCCAATCAGGCCGATAAAGCCTGACACCATAATCAGCCCCGACTGCAAACCGCTCAACAGCCCCTCAAAATTACCGTTGTGAAGCTGAACGTGAAACGCCGCATGCGTGCCGCCCAGCACAAATATTGCAAATACGGCGACATAGTTGCGTTGATTCTGTGAACAGATAACGGGCAAAGCCATGCACACCGCGCCATACCAGAAAAACAGCGTACCGAGTATGCCGCTTGCCGCCGCACCCCAACCCGGGATAAAGACGGCAATCCGCGCAGCCAGCCAAAAGGCGGTCAACCCGACCAGAACGCCGCCCCTCGTAGGCGGCTGCCCCGTCCAAGTGGCGACGGCGGTCAGCAGGAAGGCGATGACAACGAGACCGGCATAACCCCAGATCATTTCATGCGCATGCCAGTAAAAGCCGGACAGTTCGTACGTCCCCTTGTAACCGAAACCCCACAGTAATACGGACAATGCGCCGTACAGTGCCGCCAGTGAATAAAACGGGCGGAACGCCATCGCCCAGACGGGGTGCTTGGTAAATGCATTCATGTATGTTCCTTATTCTTCATTAATATATTCACCCCTCCGAACCGGCAGGTTCAGACGGCAAAAAAGGTTCTACGGCAGGAAACAGTTCGCGTTCTTCAAACCGCGCATGATCGCGAAGCGTTACAGCAAAATCCGTGTTCCATACTTTGCTCCCGTATTCGGGTTCCGCCATCATCTGCCGCAGTTTGGCATGGTCCCTCTCGAAACGGGCTTTGAGCTCGGGGGCAATATTCTGCCAGACAGGGGCGAACATGGTTTCTTCTTCGCAAAAATGGACTTCCAGCTCGGCAAAATGGGGCTCGAGCTCGTTCCGGTGTTCCTCTTCCGGCGTACGCAGCAGGCGCACGCACAGGGAAAGCGAATGGTGATGCTCGCGCGAAAGTCCAATAAGTGCCGAATGTCGTTTCAACGGTTTCATGATTTTGAGTTACAATAATAAATTATCAAACGGCAGCCCGCCTGTTTCAGACGGCATACTACTGCGAACAGGCTGCATTCTACCGCCCTGACTGACAAAGTTTCAACCTTTAAGGTATTTTCTGTGAAACTTGGACAGCGACAATAAAAATAACGAACCATACTGAAAAAATCATGTATCTGACCCAACATACAGACTACGGTCTGCGCGTCCTCATCTATGCCGCCATCAATGACGATATGCTTGTCAATATCGGCACCATTGCCGAAACATACGGTATTTCCAAAAGTCATTTGATGAAGGTGGTTACTTCGCTGGTCAAAGGCGGTTTCTTACACAGCGTACGCGGGAAAGGCGGCGGCCTGAGGCTTGCCGCACCGCCCGACTGCATCAATATCGGTGCGGTCGTCCGTCATCTCGAACCGATGCAGTTGGTCGAATGCATGGGGCCGAACAATGAATGCCTGATTACACCGTCCTGCCGTCTGACAGGCATACTCGGCGGCGCGATAAAGTCGTTTTTTACCTATCTGGACGGCTTCACACTCCAAGACCTGCTCGACAAACCGACTTACGACTTGCTCTACGAGCCGAAAATCCCGATTGTGACGAAAAATTGAAGCTGCAAAAATGCCGTCCGAACCCGTTTTCAGACGGCATTTTATTTGATGTTTCAGACGGATATTCCGCCCGGGCATAATGTGTGCCGGCATTTTAGATTTCTGCCGGCAGCGGATATGATGCCGTCTGAACGGCTTATGCTTCAGACGGCATCTGTTGTCCTACAAACCGAACACTGCCGTATCGCCGCAACCTTGGCGCACCAATTCCGTACCGTCGGTCATGTCGATGACGGTAGTCGGATCGGTTCCGCACCAGCCGCCGTCAATCACCAAATCGACGGCATGCTCCAAACGGTCGCGTATTTCATAAGGGTCGGTCAGCGGCTCGCCGTCTTCGGGCAGCATCAGGGTGCAGCTTAAAAGCGGTTCGCCCAACTCCTCCAGCAGGGCTTGTGCAATGGCATTATCGGGAATACGCAGCCCGATGGTTTTGCGTTTCGGGTGCAGGGTGCGCGCCGGCACATCCTTCGTCGCCTGTAAAATAAAAGTATAAGGCCCGGGTGTAGCGGCTTTAAGCTGACGAAACTGTACGTTGTCGATTTTGGCATATGAACCCAACTCGCTCAAATCGGCACAGACCAGTGTCAGATGGTGTTTCTGATCGATTTTGCGGATGGAGAGTATGCGTTCCATCGCCGCCTTATCGCCGAGTTTGCAACCCAAGGCGTAACACGAATCGGTCGGATAAACCACCACGCCGCCTTGATTGATGATTTCGACTGCCTGCTTGATGAGGCGTTCTTGGGGATTGTCGGGATGAACGGCGAAAAACTGTGCCATAGTTTGTGTCCTTATCGTCATGTTTTCCGTATTGTACGCCCAAAATCCAAACAAAATGCCGTCTGAAAATTTCAGACGGCATTTGATGCTTCCAACTATCAACCCAAATACCAGAATTTCAGTGCCCACAATACGGCAACAATCCATACCATAGGCGGAACATCCCCGGTTCGGCGGCACAAAAGTTTGACTACAGCATAACTGATGAAACCGAAAGCAATGCCGTCTGCAATCGAATAAGTAAACGGCATGAAAACAATGGTCAGGAACGCAGGTGCGGCTTCCGTCATATCGTCCCAATCAATATCCCGGGCACTGCGGAGCATTTGCGTACCAACATAAAGCAGGGCGGGTGCGGTGGCAAATGCCGGAACACTTTTCGCCAACGGAGAAAACATCAGGCAGGCGAGCATCAATACGCCGACGGTAACCGCCGTCAGGCCTGTCCGGCCTCCTGCCGATACGCCCGCCGCACTTTCCACATAGGGCGTCGTCGAAGAAGTACCCAAAGCCGCACCCGCCACAATAGCGGTTGAATCGGCCAACAGTGCGCGCTTCAGACGCGGCAGCTTACCGTTCACCAGAAGTCCGGCACGATGCGATACACCGACCAGTGTTCCGGTACTGTCAAACAGGTCAACCAGGAAAAAGACGAAAATCACGCTGACCATGCTGACGGTAAACAACCCTTTAAAATCCATCTGCATAAAAGTCGGCGCAATGCTCGGCATTTCACCTATTACCCCGTGGAATTCATTCAAACCCATCAGGCTGGCGATAACGGTAATGGTCAAGATGGTAATGATGATTGCACCTTGAATGCGGAAGTATCCCAAAACAACCACCATAGCAAAACCGAACAGTGCCAACAACGCAGACGGTTGATGAATATCGCCCAAACCGACCAAGGTTGCCGGATTGGCAACGATAATACCTGCGCCTTTTAGGGAAATCAGTGCCAAAAACAAACCGATACCGGCAGCAATCGACATTTTTAAACCCATAGGCAAAGCATTGACCAACATTTCCCTGATTTTGAAAAAGCTAAACAGGATGAAAATCAAACCTGAAATAAATACCGCACCCAAAGCCACCTGCCAAGGCACACCCATACCTTTAACGACCGCAAAGGTAAAATACGCGTTCAAACCCATACCCGGGGCAAGCGCAATCGGATAGTTGCCGATAAAACCCATGACAAAACAGCCGATGGCGGATGCAATACAGGTAGCGACGAATACCGCCCCCATATCCATTCCGGTCTCGCCCAAAATCAGGGGATTGACGATAACGATGTAGCACATCGTCAAAAAGGTCGTCAAACCCGCCATCAACTCGGTACGTACCGTCGTACCGTTTGCCTTCAGGTTAAAAACCCTATCCAGCAATGTTTGTTTTGAAATATCCATATCTAGCAGTCCGTTTCAAGTAAAAAATCTGAGCCCGCACACCGCAAACCGCACAGGATTCGGCATATTGAAAAATATACCTCCCAAATCGGGAAAACCGGTTCGGGAGGCAATAGGTTTACGGCAAATGGCACATTATTTGTCTGAATTGTGTTGACGACGCAAAATTGCAGGGATTTCAAAATCGTCAAGGACAGACTGATTATCGAAATCCGCAGCCGTCAGGTTCATGGTACGGATGCCGCGATTAGTGCGAATCATACCTTCTACATTGTAGCTTTGCGCCTGTTTGGATGAGGAAACCGATTCAGTTTCTCTGACCGGAGCGGCTTCAACCGCACCTTTTTCTTTCAAGCCGGTTGCGATAATGGTAATCCGGATTGCATCTTCACTCATGGTTTCGTCTTCTGCAGCACCGAATTTGCATTCCAAATCAGGATGCGCGCTTTGGTTGACGATTTTCATAACCTCGGACAGCTCGGACATTTTCAGACAACCGGGGGCGGTCGTAATATTGACAAGCACGCCGCGCGCACCGTCCAACGTCACATCATCCAACAACGGGCTGGAAATGGCCTGATCGGTTGCCATGCGGGCACGGTCGATACCTTGGGCATAACCCGAACCCATCATGGCGATACCGCGATTACTCATCACGGTTTTCACATCTGCAAAATCGAGGTTGATGATTTCGCTCGGACAAGTAACCACTTCGGAAATGCCGGCAACGGCATCACGCAATACATTGTCAGCGGCACGGAAGGCTTCGCGCATGGTTACGTCTTCGCCTAAAGCCGTCATCAATTTGTCGTTCGGGATAATAATCAGCGAATCGACGTGTTCTTTCAACTGTTCCAGACCTGCCTGTGCGACATGGACGCGCTTACCTTCATATGCGAACGGTCGGGTAACCACAGCAACCGTCAAGATACCCAGCGACTTGGCGATTTCGGCAACAACCGGAGCCGAACCGGTACCGGTACCGCCGCCCATGCCGGTCGTAATAAAGAGCATGTTTGCACCGCGAATGGCTTCTTCAATGGCTTCCCTATCCTCTTGGGCGGCTGCGCGGCCAATATCAGGATTGGCACCCGCACCCAAACCGCGTGTCAGATTCGTACCCAATTGGATTCTCTTCGCCGCATGGTTTTTTGCCAAAGACTGCGCATCCGTATTGGCACTGATAAACTCCACACCGCGCACATTGTTGGCAACCATGTTATTGATTGCATTGCAACCGCCGCCGCCCAATCCGATTACTTTAATCACCGCAGGGCTGACTGCCGATTCTGCCACGTCGTAAACAAATTCCATTCAAAAACTCCTGCTCGCCCATTCAGAGGACGGTTGAAAATAAATTATTATTTATTATTATATAAGAAGTACCTTGTTACTTGCAAAATACTTCTTACCCTGTCAAACGGCAACCTGTCTGTTTAGAGATTGTTTTCAAACCACCTCTTCAACCTTGCCCACAAACCACTGCCGGCTTCTTCTTTGTCTTGCACTATTCCGCCTTGCTGCTGCACATGGATACCTTCCAAACTACGTGCCGCCTGAAGCAGTCCGATGACAGTAGAGTAGCGCGGCGTACGGACGCGCTCGGAAACGCCGCCCATCTCCTGAGGTATGCCGATACGTACGGGCAGTTCGAATACTTCTTCGGCAAGTTCTTCAATACCGGACAGCATGGACGTACCACCGGTCAATACTATTCCGGAAGTCAGTACTTCTTTCGGGAAACCCGATTTACGCAATTCGCTAGCCACTACCTCCAAAATTTCCCGTATACGTTCCCTGATAACGATTGCCAGAACCTTACGGGAAACCTGACGCGGCTTCCTGTCGCCCACACTGGGAACTTCGATCATTTCATCCAGCCCTTCCATCTCCGGAGAGACTACACCGTAATGGATTTTGATATATTCGGCAGCATCATGCGGCGTTCTCAAAGCCTGGGACAGATCTTTGGTAATCAAATCGCCGGCCACCGGAATGACGGATGTATGCCGAATTGCGCCATTGGTATAAACAGCTATATCTGTTGTGCCTCCGCCGATATCGATGACGCATACACCAAGGTCTTTTTCATCCTCAGTCAATACGGCCTGACCGCTTGCCAGCGGCTGCAACATCACTTCATCCACCTTTAGGCCGCAGCGCTCAATACATTTTTGGATATTTTGCACGGCTGTGCTTGCACCGGTGATGATATGTACCCGCGTATCCAACCGGACACCGCTCATCCCGATAGGTTCCCTCACACCCAATTGTGTATCAATGATGTAGTCCTGAACGACGGCATGCAGGATTTTATGATCGGGAGGAATATTGACTGCCTTTGCAGTTTCGATAGCACGGTCAATGTCTGCCTGCGTGACTTCACCGTCTTTAATTTTGACCACGCCTTGCGAATTAAGACTGCGGATGTGGTTGCCCGCAATACCTGTGGTAACATGAGTAATCTTGGTATCCGCCATCAGCTCGGCTTCATTGACCGCCTGCCTGATGGCTTGAACGGTGGCATCTATATTGGTAACCATGCCTGCACGCAAGCCGCGGGAAACCGACTGTCCCAAACCGACGATGTGGATTTCGTTGTCATCCTGGACTTCACCGATCAGCGCCAAGACTTTCGATGTGCCGATATCCAATACGCTGATATATCTTTTCTGTTGTTCCATTGTTCATGTGCTCTTAAGACTAATTGAAATTTGTGCCTCACCGTTTTCAGACGGCACGACTATAATCTTTCTAGTACCTGCTTCACTATTCTTCAGATTCTTTTTCAGGCAAACCGTCGGAGTCATAACGGACTGAAAATCCGTCTTTATACCTCATATCCACATAGGATAACCGATTTTTATTTTTACGCAACAAATGCTGCCACGCCTCGGTAAAAAGCCGGAGACGTTTTATATCGTTTTCCCGACCGAGCCTGACAGTGATATTGTTGTCCAACACAATAATCCACGCCGAACGCGCCGTATAGGTTATTTCTTTGATACCCAAACCCTGCTTTGCCAAAATTGCCGAAAATTCGCCGTAACGGCGGAGTATATCGGCAGACGTTCCTTCCACGCCTCTAAATACCGGCATACCCGGTCTGTTTAGACGAGCCTTAAAAACATTACCCTCGCTATCCACTAAGGCACTGTCTCCCCAATGCGCAACCGGCTTACGTTCTGTCAAAACAATCTCAACCGTATCAGGGAACCTGCGGCGCACCATGGCAGAAGCAATCCACGGATATCGGCGGTAGGCCTCCTGTACCCCGTTGATATCCGCCCTCAATATATTTCCATGAATATATTTTTTTGCCAAAACGCCCAGTTCTTTTTGATTGGAATAAACCAAATCACCCTTTAATGATACCTGCTTAACAGGAAGATAATTTGAATTATAAAACCAAACGAATCCCGACAAAGCCAGCAACACCGCCACAATAACAAGCAGCCAGCGCGTCAGCCGTCCCATTGCTTCAGCATTATCCCACATGTGCGGTCTTCAGAATTTCAATGCATAAATCGGCAAAATCCACGCCTGTCCGGGCGGCGGATTTCGGTACTAAACTGTGGCTCGTCATGCCGGGCAACGTATTGATTTCCAATAGGTACAGCTTACCGTCGGTATCTCTGAGGAAATCGACACGCACGCAGCCTTCTGCCCCGATTGCCTGCGCCCCGCGAACTGCCAACGCGCGCATCAGGTTTTCTTCAGCCTCGCTCAAGTCTTCGGACGGACATTGATAAACAGTGTCGTCGCGGTTGTATTTGGCTTCGTAGTCATAAAACTCGGTCGCGGGGATGATGTGTATGCTGGGCAGGCCTTTGCCGTTCAACACAGGGCAGGAATATTCGCCGCCGCCGATAAATCGCTCGGCAATGATTTCGCCTTGAAGGTGTTTCAATTCTTCGTACACGCTTTTCAGACGGCCTTTTTCTTTGACTTTCACCACGCCGACGCTGCTGCCTTCGGCTGCCGGTTTAACGAACATGGGCAAGCCGAGTTGCTGTTCGACGGCATCGAAATCAGAGTCTTCATGTAAAACGGCAAACTCGGGAACAGGCAGCCCCAAGGCTTGCCAAATCAGTTTGCAGCGATATTTGTCCATACCGATGGCGGAAGCGGCGACACCGCTGCCGGTATAAGGAATGCCCAACAATTCCAACGCACCCTGAACGGCACCGTCTTCGCCGTAGGTACCGTGGAGGATATTGAAAGCAGTTTGGAAACCTTGGTTTTTCAATTCCGCCAAGGGCGTTTCTTTAGGGTCGAAGGCGTGCGCATCTATGCCTTTGCTTTTTAAGGCATTCAAAATGGCGGCACCGCTATCCAGCGAGATTTCGCGTTCGCTGGAAAAGCCACCCATCAATACGGCTACTTTGCCAAAATTCTGCATTGTTTTTGTTCTTTCTTGATTGCTTTTTTGTTTGATACAGGTCGTCTGAAAACAAATCGGGTTTTCAGACGACCTTAATCTCGTTTGCCCTACCTGATAAAACATCGCTTCATTGGGCAGCTATCGCGGCATCACGATAAAAGTTGCGCCTCAGGTTTTCGACAACTCCAACATCGCGGCAGGTACACGGTTGATGCTGCCTGCGCCCATGTTCAACACGACGTCGCCATCCTGTAAAACGTTCAACAGCATTTCAGGCAAGTCGGCAACGTTTTCGCAGTAAATCGGCTCAAGTTTGCCCAATACGCGGATGGCGCGGGCAAGGGCGCGGGAATCGGCCGCGGCAATCGGCTCTTCACCGGCGGCATAAACTTCGGTCAACACCAGCGCATCAACAGTATTGAGGACTTTGGTAAAGTCTTCAAACAAATCACGTGTACGGGTATAGCGGTGCGGCTGAAAGGCCAATACCAAACGTTTTTCCGGATACGCGCCGCGTGCAGCGGAAAGGGTTGCCGCCATTTCGACAGGATGGTGGCCATAATCATCTACCAGCAAAGCAGTTCCGCCGTTTGGCAATTTAATGTCGCCATATTTTTGAAAGCGGCGGCCAACACCTTCAAAGCCGAGCAAGCCTTTTTGGATCGCTTCAACCGATGCGCCGACTTCCAGCGCAACACCGATGGCTGCCAAGGCATTGAGGACGTTGTGGCGGCCGGGCATATTCAAAACAACCTCAAACGGCTCTTGCTCATGTCCTTTCATTTGCACATGAACGATAAATTTCATTTGCGCGCCAACACTTTCAATGTCGGTCGCGTAAATATCGGCGGTATCGTCCAAGCCGTAAGTGGCGTAAGGTTTGCTCACTTTGGGCAAAATCGCGCGGACGTGTTCGCTGTCGATACACAAAAACGCTTTGCCGTAGAACGGCATACGGTGGATAAAATCAACAAACGCCTGATGCAGTTTTTCGACGCTGTGTCCGTAGGTATCCATGTGGTCTTCGTCGATATTGGTGACGACGGACATAATCGGGGTCAGATGCAGGAAGGACGCATCGGACTCGTCGGCTTCGGCGACGATGTATTCGCCTTTACCCAAACGGGCGTTGGTACCTGCGGCATTGAGTTTGCCGCCGATAACGAAAGTGGGGTCGAGTCCTGCCGCGCCGAGGATGGAAGCGGTCAGGCTGGTGGTCGTGGTTTTGCCGTGCGTACCGGCGATGGCGATGCCGTCACGGAAGCGCATCAACTCCGCCAGCATCAGGGCACGGGGAATGACGGGGATTTGTTGCGCCAGCGCAGCGACAACTTCGGGATTTTCTTTTTTGACGGCGGTAGAGGTAACGACAACATCCGCACCGTTAACGTGTTCTGCGGTATGGCCGGGATAAACTTGAATGCCCAGGCTGCTCAAATGCTCGGTAGCGGCATTTCGCGCCTGATCCGAACCGGAAACTTTAAAGCCCAAATTGTGCAAGACTTCGGCGATACCGCTCATGCCGACGCCGCCGATACCGACAAAATGGATGTTAGTAACTCGATTTTTCATCATGATGTTGCGTTCCGGTGGATTTCGATGCGTAAAGGCGTTATTTTAAAGGGCTATCCGCTTCTACGCCATAGTTTTCTTGTAAATTACAGATGTTTCGGCATACAGGATTTCATATCGATGGCAATATAGTTAAAAATAAGGCTGCACCCAGCGGCAAACCCTGCTTTCCTGCACATTTTCAAACTCGATTTCATATACCGAAACACCCGAAAAAACAAAATATAAGGCCGTCTGAAACTGGTTTCCAGACGACCTCGCGCTTCTCAACTTGACGGCATCTGTATCCTCATCAAGCGCATATCCAATTTGCGCCGTCCCCACGCGGTCGCATACACAAGGCGTAAGAGCCACGGATAACACGGTTTGCAGACGCTGCTCAAGCCCGCTTCTTCGATGATTTCCACACCCGGCATCAGGCGTCGGATGTCGTCCGTGCCGCTTATCGCCCAGCGGAACTCGGGCGGCTTGTCCATTTTGCCGAGCGCGTCGTGGCGTTTGCTTTGTCCGGCAAGAGCTTGGGGTATGGTGTCAAAGGCAAGCTGGGCTTGCGGCAGACGGCGGGCAACCTGTTTGAAAAAGTTCTGCACCTGCGCCTCTTCAAAATACATCAACACGCCTTCGATCACGAGCAACACGGGTTTTCCGTGCGCGACGATGGTGTTCATCCACGTTTCGTCGAACATGGACGCACCCAGATAATGATTGTCCGACTCGGGCAGCAGCATACGCCGCACTTCAATCACTTCCGGCAAATCCAAATCATACCAAGCGGTAATGCGCGGCCTGCCCAAACGTTCGTAACGCGCATCCAGCCCCGCGCCGATTTGTACGACGACAGCATCGGGATGTTCGGCGATAAAGTGCCGGGTCATATCATCCAACAGCTTCGCCCGCCCGCAGCAACCGACCTGTGATGCTTTGGCTTTGGCA
This sequence comes from Neisseria sp. RH3002v2f, assembly GCF_014596375.1. NCBI lineage: Bacteria > Pseudomonadati > Pseudomonadota > Betaproteobacteria > Neisseriales > Neisseriaceae > Neisseria > Neisseria sp. RH3002v2f. Next base: position 87,020 of record NZ_MAYZ01000020.1, on the reverse strand, counting down.
AACCTGCCGAAGTCGTAGTCAATCTTGTCCAACATCCGCACGGCTTCGTCATCGCGCAAAAGCGGCTGTGCCCTACCCTGCTCTACGGCCTTTGCCCACAGGGGAATCAGCATGGTACTGGACAGTGCAGAAACGGTTTCGGGAGAGATTTTTGCAGACATGGCAACATCCAATGAGAGAAATTCCTATTTACATCATACTCCCGCACAATACGGCTGCCAAGTTGCAAAAAGGCCGTCTGAAACCGGTTTCGTTGTTTTCAGACGGCATCTGTTTCGTTTATCGCATCATGTCATCATGCCGTACACTCGATAGCGGCTTCCGCCACGTCGTCCGCACTGTGCGGCAGCGCCAACGTACGGGCGTTTTCTGCCCATTTGAGGCATTTCTCGCGGTTTAAGCCGCCGAGAATCTCGGCGAGTTTTTCCGCTGTCAACTGACTTTGCGGCAACAGCAATCCCGCCTCCGCCTGCACCATAAAACGCGCGTTGGCGGTTTGATGGTCATCAACGGCGTGAGGATACGGCACTAACAACGCGCCCAACCCTGCCGCAGTCAACTCGGCAATCGTCAGCGCGCCGGCACGGCAAATCACCAAATCGGCATCACGGTAGGCGGACACCATGTCGGTAATAAATTCCACGCATTCCGCTTGCACGCCCAGCACGTCGTAATCCGCCTGCAAGCTGCCCAGCTTACCCCGGCCTGACTGGTGATACATCTGCGGACGCGCATTGTCGGGCAGCAAAGCCAATGCCTGCGGTACGGTTTTGTTCAACACATCCGCACCCAAACTGCCGCCGACCACCAAAATTTTCAAACGGCCTTCACGCCCTTGGAAGCGTTCGGCAGGCACGGGCAGGTTGGCAATATCGGCGCGGACGGGATTGCCGACCAAACCGCCTTCATGGCTGAACGCTTTCGGGAAAGCGTACAACACCCGTTTTGCCCAGCGCGACAGGTGGCGGTTGGACAAACCGGCCACGGCGTTTTGTTCGTGAATCACAATCGGCACGCCCAATAGCTTCGCCGCCAAACCGCCGGGGAAGGTAACGAAGCCACCGAACCCGATGACGCACTCGACACGGTGTTTGCGGATAATCCGCTGCGCTTCGCGGACGGTTTGATACAAAGTAAACGGCAACATCAGCTTGCGTTTGATGCCGTTGCCGCGAACGCCTTTAATCGCCAGCGTTTCAAGCGGAATATCGTATTGCGGCACGATACGCTCTTCCATCGAATCCTTACTGCCCAGCCAAATCACATGATGGCCGCGCGCGCGCAACGAATCCGCCACCGCCAGCGCAGGGAAAATATGACCGCCGGTACCGCCCGCCATCAGCATGAAGGTTTTACCGCCCATGATTTACTCCTCTTGGTAACCGCGCATTTTCCGGCGGTTTTCATAATCGATGCGCAACAGCAGCATAATACTGACAAACATTACCGCCACTGCCGAACCGCCGTAAGAAATCAGCGGCAGCGTCAGACCTTTGGTCGGCAACGCGCCGATATTCACGCCGATATTGAAGAAACTTTGGATACCGATCCAAATACCTATACCCGAAGCGATATAGGCATTGAAGGTCAACCCCAAATCACGCGCCTGTTTGCCGATGGAAAACGCGCGTATGACCAGCCAACCGTAACAGAACACCAGCACACACATACCGAAGAAACCGAATTCTTCGGCAATAATGGCGAAAATAAAATCGGTATGCGCCTCCGGCAGAAACCCGCGTTTGCTCAAACTTGCCCCCAAACCCATACCGAACCAGTCGCCGCGCCCGATCGCCATCAGCGACTGGGTAAGCTGATAGCCTGTGTTCTGTTTGTCCTGCCAAGGGTCGAGAAAGGTCAGCACCCGTTGCATACGGTAAGGGGCGGCGGCAATCATCAGCGCCATCCCGGTCAAAACACTGCCCACCAGAATGAAAAAATATTTCCACGGCAAACCCGCAAGGAACAGCAATCCGACAGTAATGACGGTAATCACGACAAACGAACCGAAATCCGGCTGGAACATCACCAGCGTCAAGCCGAAGGCCACCAGCATGATAGGCAGGATAATCGACCGGAAGCGGTTATACATTTCTTTGGTTTCTCGGCGCGCCTGAGGATTGGTGAAAGACATCGCCAGATTGGCCGTCCCCCGCCAAATCGACCGCCAGCCGAGGTGTTCCATACTGCGCAACACTTCTTCGCGGCGGGTAAACAGGCTGGACAGATACAAGATGACCGCCAACTTGAATAACTCGGTCGGTTGGAAATTGACTATTACCAAGGGAATCCAACGTTTCGCACCATTGACTTCATTGCCGACAAGCAGCACGGCGACCAACGACATAAGCGAACCGGCGAATATCCAGGGCACAAGCCGACGCCACGTTTTCATCTTAAAAAGACTAAGTAAACTACATATGCAGGCAAAGAAAGCGACAAATGCCGCCTGTTTGCCGACATAGCTGAATTGGCTGCCGCCTTCGCGTACCGCCGAATCCACCGAAGCCGAATAAATCATCAGCAGGCTGAATACCGTCATCAACACCAACATCCACAAAAGCGGCGTGTCGAATTTCCTGCCGTCGCGCACAATCTGTCTGTCGAGCAGCACGGTGTGGATACCGCTCCCCACCTTTACCAATATGTCCGAAATCTTCAAAAAAACCACCTGTCATTCTGTTTGCATCTGCCGCGAAGGGCAAAAATTTCAGACGGCAGATAATGCCGTCCGAACATGCGATACATCCCCAATCAATATTCTAAATCTTTACTTCCCGCCCAACAATGACGGCGTTTGCATTTCAGACGGCATCACAAAGCCTTAAATGCTTCGATAAACACTTCCGAACGGTGCGCGTAGCCTTTAAACATATCAAAGCTCGCGCAGGCGGGGCTGAGCAACACGATATCGCCCGCTTCGGCTTGGGCATATGCCGTCTGAACGGCTTCTTCCAAAGTGGCGCAGTCGGTCATATTCAGACCGCAGCCGTCCAAATCGCGGCGGATTTGCGGAGCATCGACACCAATCAAGAACACACCTTTTGCCTTGCCGGCAAGCGCGTCGCGCAGGGGCGTGAAGTCCTGCCCTTTGCTCATGCCGCCCAAAATCACGAAGAGCGGATTTTGCAAACCGGCAATCGCGGCGGCTGTCGCGCCGACATTCGTGCCTTTGCTGTCGTCGATGAACACTACGCCGTTTTTCTCGCCGACTTTTTCCACGCGGTGCGGCAGGCCTTGGAAGGTTTTAACGTGTTCGAGCAATTCATTTCGCGGCAAACCGATAGCCTCACATAAAGCCACGGCAGCCATGACGTTGGCGGCGTTGTGCAAGCCTTGCAGCGGGATGTCCTGCGTGGCAATCAAATCTTCATCGCCTTGTTTCAGACGACCCGTTTCGCGCTCCAACCAAAAATCGGCTTCGTGTTCCAACGAAAACCATTTCACCTCGCGCCCGGCGCGCTTCATGGCGCGGCAGAACACGTCGTCTGAATTTAAAACCTGCACGCCACCGCCACGGAAAATCTTATCCTTGGTATGCGCGTAGTCGAGCAAGTCGTCGTAGCGGTCAAGATGGTCTTCGGAGATGTTCAGTACCGTCGCCGCAGTCGGGCGCAGGCTTTCGGTGTTTTCCAGTTGGAAACTGGAAAGCTCCAACACCCACACGTCCGCCTTTTTGCCTTCGCGCTGCAATTCCGCCTCCAAAACCGGCGTGCCGATATTGCCCGCGATAACGGTATCCAGCCCGCACTTGATGCAGAGATAACCGACCAGGCTCGTTACCGTGGTTTTGCCGTTGCTGCCGGTAATCGCAATCACCTTGTCGCCGCGGCGGTTCATAATATCCGCCAGCAATTCAATGTCGCCCAACACACGTCCGCCGTTTTGCTTGAACGCCTCAATATCCGGCTGACGCTCGCTGATGCCGGGACTGAGCGCCAGAATATCGAAACCATTGTCCAGCGCATCTTTCAGACGGCCTGTGTAAAACACCAGCCCGTCAAACATCTTACCGATTTGCGACACGCGCTCCGGTTTCAGCTCCGCATCATAAGCGGCAACCTCCGCGCCGTTTTTGCGCAGATAGGCAATCATGGAAATACCCGTACCACCAAGCCCGGCGACGAGGATTTTTTTGTTTTGGAAAGTCATTTTGGTTTTGTCCTAAAACAAATCATATTGTTCAGGGGGGATGTCCGCTCCTGCTCAAGCCGCTTTCAGACGGCATCGCGAGCTGTTCAATAACCCGCCTTCAGGCGTTGGTAATTGTCGCAGCCTTTTTGGTATCCGTTTTGACACGCCTTGCCAAGCCATTCTTGAGCGAGCGCAAGGTCTTGGCGCACGCCGTGCCCTTTGTAATACATTATGCCCAAATAAAATTGGGCTTCGTCAACCCCTTGTTCTGCCGCATTGCGAAACCACTGCACTGCCTGTTTATAATCCTGACGAACTCCTTCGCCTTTGTAATACATCTCACCCAAATTATTTTGGGCTTCTGCCTTCCCTTGCTCCGCAGCCCTACGATACCACTGCACTGCCTGTGCATAGTCTTGACGGACGCCATGCCCGTTAGCATACATCAGACCCAAATTATTTTGGGCATCGGCATACCCTTGCTCTGCAGCCCTACGATACCACTGTACTGCCTGTGCATCGTCTTGACGGACGCCTTCGCCTTCGTAATACATCACACCCAAACCGAATTGGGCAGTGGCAACCCCTTGTTCTGCAGCCTTGCGAAACCACTGCGCTGCCTGTGCATCGTCTTGACGGACGCCTTGCCCGTTAGCATACATCAGACCCAAATTGAATTGGGCTTGGGCAATCCCTTGTTCTGCTGCCTTGCGATACCACTGCGCTGCCTGTGCATCGTCTTGACGGACTCCTTGCCCTTGTGCATACATTGCACCCAAATAAAATTGGGCTCCAGCATCCCCTTGTTCTGCAGCTTGAAGCCTTTCCCGAAAATCCGATACGTCATCCGCCCACACCGCTTGGTTCAAGCCCAAGGCAATCAGGGCGGCGGCAAGCCATTTGACTGTCTGTTTCATGGTTTCTCTCCTATAGTGGATTAAATTTAAACCAGTACGGCGTTGCCTCGCCTTGCCGTACTATCTGTACTGTCTGCGGCTTCGTCGCCTTGTCCTGATTTAAATTTAATCCACTATATTTCGGTGAGGGGCGGTTTTTCAGCCGCCGTTAACGATAAGACGGGACAGATTGCCGCCGCAGGTTTATTGCGCGTTCAAATGCCGTCTGAAAGGTGTTCAGACGGCATAGGTTCAGCGGATTTTGAGGGTACTCAAGCCGATTAACACCAAGACGATGGTGATAATCCAAAAGCGGACGACAACTTGGGTTTCTTTCCAGCCTTTTTGTTCGTAGTGGTGGTGGATGGGCGCCATCAGGAAGATGCGTTTTTTGGTTTTCTTATACCAGCCGACCTGAAGCATAACGGATACGGCTTCGACGACAAATAATCCGCCCATAATGACGAGGACGAACTCTTGGCGGACGATGACGGCGACGGTACCGAGTGCCGCACCCAATGCCAATGCGCCGACATCGCCCATGAAGACTTGCGCGGGATAGGCGTTAAACCACAAAAAGCCGAGACACGCGCCACACATGGCGGTACAGAAAATCACCACTTCGTTTGCGCCGGCAACGTAAGGCAATTGCAGGTATTGGGCAAATTGGGAGTGGCCGCTGGCGTAGGCGAAAATGGCGAGACCGGCGGCAACGAGAACAACGGGGAAGGCGGCCAGGCCGTCCAAGCCGTCGGTAAGGTTGACGGCGTTGGATGTGCCGACGATGGTGAGATAAGACAATACCAAAAAGCCTGCCACGCCCAACGGCAGGGCGATTTGTTTGAAGAACGGGACAATCAAAATATTGTTGGCGGAATTGGCGGCAAGGTAAAACAATGCCAAGCCGGCGATAATGGCAACGCTTGACTGCCACACCATTTTAAATTTGGCAGACACGCCGTTAGGGTCTTTATAAACCACTTTGCGCCAGTCGTCGTAAAAACCGAGTGCACCGGTGGCAAGCAGTACGCCCAAGAGAATCCAGATATACGGGTTCGCCCAGTTGCCCCACAACAGGGTGGACACGGTAATGGCGGTCAGAATCAGCGAACCGCCCATCGTCGGCGTACCGTTTTTGACGAGGTGGGTTTGCGGGCCGTCGGTACGCACTGCCTGTCCGCATTTGAGCGCGGTCAGCCTGCGTATCGTCCACGGACCGAACATCAGGGAAAACGCCAAGGCGGTCAACGCCGCCATGACGGCGCGGAATGTGGTGTATTGAAAAATATTCAGGCCGGTTAACCAGTTGCTGAAATGTGCGAGCCATAAAAACATGGGGCTTCCTTTTTTTGTTTTTGTCGTTACATGGGCTTGCGCCCGTTTAAGGTTGGCTTGCCGCCCGGCAAGGTTTCGGACGGCTTTTGCAGATTAACGTGCAGGGACTTTCTCAATCACGCAAATCGGATAACCCCCGGGATTTTTGCCGCCGCCCAAGTCTAAACATAAATCTTCATAAAGATACGCCTGCGTCCGCATTCCGGCATAAAACGCGCCGACCAGCGCGGCAATCAGCAATAAGGCTTTAAAAAAACGTCGGCTTTTCATTTTCACTTATCCTCCAATGCCTCGACCACTTCTTCCATCTGCATAAAGCGCGAACCTTTCACCAACACGGTGGCGCGTTCGGGCAAATCGTGGCTCAACACTTGAATCAACGGGTCTTTGGCGGCAAACCACAAACCGTCCGCACCAAATTTTTCCGCCGCTTCGACACTGTTGTCGCCGACAAAATAAGCCGCTTCGATGCCTTGGTCGCGGGCGTACGCGCCGACTTCGGCGTGCATGGCGGCGGCCTCGTCCTCGCCCAGTTCGCCCATATCGCCCATTACGAAAATACGCGGCGCAGGCATACGCGCCAACACGTCAATTGCTGCCTTCATGCTGTCGGGGTTCGCATTATAAGTATCGTCAATCAGGGTTGCGCCCTTGATGCCGACTTTGACGTTCAGACGGCCTTTGATGTTGCTGAAGCCTTTCAAACCTTCCGCCACATCGTTCAAACTCAAACCCGCAGCCAAAGACAGCGCGGCGGCAGCGGCGGCGTTGTGGACATTGTGGCGGCCGGGAACAGGCAGCATCACGGCTGCGCGCTCGTCGCCGCACACCAAATCAAATTCGCACGACAAAGGTTTCAGCACGATGTTTTCCGCGTGGACATCGCCGCTATCGACGCCGAAAGTGCGCGTATTCAAATTAAGCGTTGCCGTTTTGAAAACAGCCATATTGGCATCTTCTTGAGGAATCAGTGCAATGCCGTCTGAACATAAGCCTTGATAAATCTCGCTTTTCGCTTTGGCAATATCGCCCACTCCGTCAAAACCGCAGCCGACATGAGCGCGCAGGGCGTTGTTGACCAATGCGGCATCAGGTTTGGCGATTTGCGTTAAAACCGCCAGTTCGCCGAAATGGTTCATGCCCATTTCGATGACGGCATAGCGGTGTTTTTCGTTTAATTTCAACAAAGTCAGCGGCAGACCGATATGGTTGTTGAAGTTGCCTGCCGTCGCCAACACGGCATCATCGCCGAAACGGCGGCGCAATACCGCAGCTAGCATCTCCTTCACCGTCGTCTTTCCGCCCGAACCGGTAATGCCGAACACAAACGGGTTCACATTTTCACGCCAGGCCTTTGCCAGTGTTTGCAATGCGGCAAGCGTGTCATCAACTTTCAACGCACCATCCATTGCAACGCAGTCTTCGCGCGAAACCACAACCACCGCCGCACCAGCAGCCAATACGTCTTCAACAAAATCATGCGCATCAAACCGCCCGCCCGCCAATGCGAAGAACACATCGCCTACGCGGATGTCGCGGCTGTCGGTTACGATGCGCGACACGGATTTGTTTTCAGACGGCATCGGAAGGTTGAGGGCTTGGCAGATGAAATGTAAATCTAGTGGTTTCATGATTTCTTCCGTTTGTTTTTCAGATGGTTTTAATTAAGACCGCCTGAGTATTTTTGATATGGCCTATCCCAGCTCTGCCAATGCTTTTTCTGCGATTTCAAAATCAGAGAAATGGTGCTTCACGCCTTGTACATCCTGATAGTTTTCATGCCCTTTACCGGCAATCAGAATGATGTCGTTTGCGGCGGCGCGTTCGACTGCATAACGGATGGCGGCGGCACGGTCGGCTTCGACGCATTCGGGCGCGGACACGGCGGGCAGGATGTCGTTGATGATGTCGTGCGGATTTTCCAAACGCGGGTTGTCGCTGGTTACGACGACTTTATCCGCGCCCTGTACGGCTGCTGCACCCATCAGCGGACGTTTGCCGCGGTCGCGGTTGCCTCCGCAGCCGAATACGCACCACAAAGCCGCGCCCTGCGGTTTGATTTCCTGCAAGGTGGAGAGTGCTTTTTCCAATGCGTCGGGCGTGTGGGCGTAATCGACAACGACCAAGGGCTTGCCGCTGTTCATGATGCAGTCCATGCGACCTGAGGCGGGACGGATTTTTGCCAGCACATCCAATACTTTATCAAGCGGATAACCGTTGGCACAAAGCAAGGCGATGCAGGCGGCGAGGTTTTGCGCGTTGAACCGTCCGAGCAGGCGGGTGCGGCAGCGGCCTTCACCCCACGGGGTTTGGAATACGGCTTCCATGCCGTCTGAAGAAGCGGTGAAATGAACAATACGGATGTCGGCGTGTTCGCTGAAGCCGTAGCTGTAAACGGCCAAATCAGGGCAGTCTTTTTTCAGACGGCATGCAAGTTCTGCGCCGTATTCATCATCTACGTTGATGATGGCGTGTTTCAAGCCGTGCCAGTAAAACAGGCGCGACTTGATGGCACCGTAGGCTTCCATCGTGCCGTGGTAGTCGAGGTGGTCTCGGGTGAGGTTGGTAAAGATTGCGCTGCGGAATGGCACGCCGTTGACACGCGATTGGTCAAGGCCGTGGCTGGAGACTTCCATCGCGGCGGCTGTTGCGCCTTGTTGACGGAAACGGTAGAGCAGGGTTTGGACATCGACGGGGGCGGGGGTGGTGTGCGTGGTTTCTTCCAATGCGCCCCAAAAGCCGTTGCCGACCGTGCCGATAATGGCGGTTTTTTCGCCCAACAAATCGGCGGCTTGCGCCAGCCATTGTGTGATGGAGGTTTTGCCGTTGGTGCCGGTTACGCCCCAGACTTTGAGGCCGTCTGAAACGTTGCCGTACACTTGCGCCGCCAACATGCCGGCACGGTGTTTCAAATCTTTGATGCCTTGATTGGGGACTTTCCATTCGGGATTCCACGCAAATTTGCCGTCGTCGTCCCAAAAAACAAAAGCCGCACCGTTGGCAATGGCAGCGGGGATATAACTGCGGCCGTCTGAATATTCGCCCTGACAGGCAACGAAAATATCACCTTGTTTGATTTGACGGCTGTCTGAATGCAACAAACGCCCTGCTGCGTTTGCACACAGCAGAGGCGGAAAGTTGGTTTCAGCTAAAGGGGTTAACTTGCTGAACATAAAATAATCTCGTTGATACTCGGATTAAGACGGTGTTTTGACGGCTGCAACATTGGTCAGGGGTTTGGTCGGAGAAACGCCCAAGATATTCAGGCTGCCGCCCATGACTTGTTTGAAGACCGGACCTGCCACCACACCGCCGTAGTAACCGTTTGCAGTCGGTTCGTCGATGGTTACCGCTACAATCACACGGGGATTTTTGGCAGGAGCAAAACCGATGAAAGTCGCGACGTGTTTGTTATCAACGTAACGTCCGTTGACCAACTTACGCGCCGTACCGGTTTTCGCGCCAACATCGAAACCATCTACCGCACCTGCTGTACCTGTACCGCCGGGCTCGGTTACAGAAACCATCAACTCACGCACCTGACGTGCGGTCGATGCTTTAAATATGCGTTTGCCTTGCGGCGCAACTGCCTGCTTCTCAAAGCTGACCGGCAACAAAACACCATCATGTGTCAACACGGTATAGGCACGCGCCAATTGCAGCAGGCTCAACTGCAGACCATAACCGAAAGACATAGTTGCCTGTTCGATAGGCCGCCATTTCTGCCAATTGCGCAACACGCCCGCACTTTCTCCCGGAAAACCGGAATGCATACGCACACCGATACCCAACTCATGATACAAATCATACATTTCTTTCGAACTGAATCGTGCAGACAGTTTGCTTGTACCGACATTGGAAGATTTCTGCATGATACCGCGCACATCCAAAGAAGGATAAACATGGGTATCGCGCACCTGAGCCGGACCAATTTTATAAGGCTGCGTATTCAACCTCTCGTTCAAATTGGTTTTATCCGCATCCAGTGCTTTCGCAATGACAAACGGCTTTATCGCCGAACCAGGCTCGATCATGTCGGTAACGGCACGGTTACGCCTCTGTTCGCTGTCTGCCTGACCGGGTTTGTTGGGCTCATAGGCAGGCGTATTGACCAAGGCAAGGATTTCCCCAGTACGGGCATCCAACACCACCACCGTTCCGGCTTTTGCCTGATGGTATTCGACCGCCTTATTCAACTCTTCATAAGCCAAAGTCTGAATCCTCTGATCCAGAGAAAGAATAATGTCTTTGCCGTTTTGCGGGGCTTTATTACGCGGAGAATCCAAACTGTCCACAATATTGCCTTCCCGATCCCGCAATACGACTTCCGCACCTTCTTCAGCATGCAAACTGTCTTCAAGTGAAAGTTCCAAACCTTCCTGACCTTTGCCGTCAATATCGGTAAATCCGATGACATGTGCAAAAAGGTTGCCCATCGGGTAATGGCGTTTTAATTCTTTTTGAAATGCAAAATGTTTCAAACCTAAGGCTTCCACCTCTTCGGCAAGCTTGTGGTCGAGCTGACGCTTGATCCAGATAAACGATTTGTTTTTCTGATCAAGTTTGCTCCTTAAAACATCGACCGGAACATCGATAAGCTCGGAAAGATGTTCCAATTGCGCCGCAGTCGGCATCTCCTCCATATCTTTGGGAACGGCATACAGAGATTCTGTAGGTGCACTCAATGCCAAAACCGCACCGTTCCTGTCCTCAATCGTACCGCGTGTGGCCGGCAACACCTGAGTCCGTACAATCTGGTTATCACCCTGATCTTTTAAGAAGTTATACGTTACTGTTTGAAGATACAAGCCACGAACTATCAAACCGGCAAACAAAACCGCCATCGCCAGCAAGACGAAACTAATCCGCCCGTCACTGGTCAACGGTTTTTTAACCTGCTCTTCCTTAGAAAGCATCCGGGGCTTATATTCGCTCTTAATCAACATGTTACTTCTCGTTATTTTATGTTACCGCCCTGCTGCCGGAACCTGATTCCGGCAGACAGGTTACTTCTATTTTTGATGTTCCACCATAAAGGTATTACCTGAAACCGGCGGACGAAGATTTTGTTTTTCTGCCGCCGACCTAATCGCTTCATGATTCGCCAACCGCGCCTGTTGCAGCCTTAGTTGCGCATAGTTCTGCTCCAAAGCGATTTCCTGCTTTTTCGCCTTATACAAAGCTGTAAAGTTAAGCCTGTACTGGTTTTGCTGAATCACTACGGAAAAAGCCGAAATACAAACCGCAATCAGAAGAAGAAAATTCAATTTATTCATTGTTATTCAGATGTTTTCTCTGTTATCGTCCCGGTATCGGGCCGGCAGTCCGTTCCGCCACACGCAAAACCGCACTTCTCGCCCTCGGATTGGCAACCGTCTCTTCCTCGCAGGGCTTAACGGCCTTACCTACAGCCTTCAGGGGCGGCTCTGGCAAATCAGCTTCCCTTACTGCAGCCCAACGCGGCAAGGGTGCGTGTTGGGAATATTTCCTGACAAACTGCTTCACAATCCGATCTTCCAAAGAATGGAACGCGATAACTGCCAAGCGCCCCCCCTCTTTAAGACGGCACATCACCTGCGGCAATACCGCCTCTACCTCTTCGAGCTCACGGTTAATAAAGATGCGGACCGCCTGGAAGGTACGTGTTGCAGGATCTTGCCCCCGCTCACGAGTACGGACGTTTTCCGCCGCAATCTTCGCCAACTTGCCGGTTGTATCAATGGGATTTTCTGCCCGTTGTGCAACAATGGCTCGCGCAATCTGACGGCTAAACCGCTCTTCACCATAATTCTTAATCACCTCGTGCAAATCCTGCTCCGATGCCGATGCAATCCACTCGGCCGCCGACATCCCGCGCGTCGTATCCATGCGCATATCTAGGGGAGCGTCGAAACGGAAACTGAAACCGCGAACCGCATCATCGATTTGCGGGGACGAAACACCCAAATCAAATAATGCGCCATCCACATCACCAATACCCAAATCATCCAATGCCGTCTGAAAAGAAGCAAAGCCTCCATGCACGACACTGACCCGCTTATCCGAACGCGCCAGTTCTTCTGCTACGGCAATCGCCTGGGGATCCTTATCAAATACAATCAACCGGCCTGTATCACCCAGACGGGACAAAATCAGCCGGGAATGCCCTCCCCTGCCGAACGTACCGTCCACATAGACACCATCCTCGCGCACGGCAAGCGCATCTACAGCCTCATGCAGCAAAACCGTAATATGCCGGTAATTTTCTGTTTCACTCACAATTGCAAATCCGTCTGACTCAACTGGAAGGCAAGTTCGCCAGGATCGTCGTCCAAAGCCTGAACCATTTCGGCCTCCCACTGCTCACGACCCCAAAGCTCCAAACGGTTGGCCCGCCCGACCAGAACAACTTCGCGGTCAAAAACCACCCTCTTCCTCAGCCCGGCAGGAACCAATACCCGACCGGCACTATCCCATTCCAAAATTTCCGCGTTATGCAGCAAAAGATTTTGAAACCGTCGTAAAACAGGGTTATCCGCCACTTTTAAGTTCAAAAGTTGCGCCGCGACCTTTTCCCACTCTGCAACAGGATACATCAACAGCTTATGCTTCGACTCAAGCGTTACTACCACGGCAGGCGTATAGAGGCGCGACAGAATATCGCGGAATTTGGCAGGAACCGCCAACCGCCCTTTACTGTCGATACTCAATTCATGTGCGCCGCCGAACATAAATGTCCCAAGTTGAAGTTAAAATTAAATAAGGGCAAAGAAGACACTTTGACCCACATTCTCCCACTAATCGACACTATAAGAAATTTTAAACACTCGGTCAAATCAAGACAGAAAACTTCATTAACATATCTGAAATTTCAAGCTCCTTTAAAAACAATAAGATAAAAAACACAGATAACAAGAAGTTGTATGCAGCATAGAGTACCCAAAAAATAAATTACTATATAATAGTAATTTAATAAATTAACTACAACATATAGTATTAAAATAAAACCATGACAGTAACCGTACCAACGTGTACTATGTACGGAAATTCAATAAATTTACACAAGATAACACTTATCATGACCCTCCCCATGCCCTCCCCCGCCGCGCAACAATCCTCAGCCAACCTTCAAACCCTCCTTGCCGAAGAAATCAAAAAGTATGGAAATTGGATTCCATTTTCACGTTTTATGGAACTGGTTTTATATGCCCCGCAATACGGCTATTACACCGGAGGCAGCCATAAAATCGGTAACGACGGGGATTTTATTACCGCCCCGACCCTTACCCCCCTGTTTGCCCGAACACTGGCGCGCCAACTTCAAGAACTCCTACCCCAAACCGCAGGCAATATCTATGAATTCGGTGCAGGGACCGGTCAACTCGCCGCCGATTTGTTAAACAACCTTTCAAACAGCATTAACCGTTACTACATTATTGAAATATCGCCGGAACTGGCTGCTCGCCAGAAAGACCTGATTCAGACCCTCGCACCTCAAGCCGCCCAAAAAATTGTCCACTTATCTGCACTTCCGGAAACATTTGACGGCATCATTATCGGTAACGAAGTACTCGATGCCATGCCTGTCGAAATCATCCGTAAAGATGAAGGAGGCTCATTCGAGCATGTCGGCGTTTGCCTGGAGAATGACCGTTTTACCTATTCGGCACGACCGCTGCACGACTTGCAGCTATCTGCCTTGGCTTCCCTCTACTTCCCAAAAATAAGTCCCCCCTACACCAGCGAACTACATCCGCAACAATATGCCTTCATCCGCACCCTTGCCTCAAGACTCGAACACGGCTGCATGATATTCATCGACTACGGTTTTGATGCAGCGCAGTATTACCATCCTCAACGCAATCAAGGTACTCTGATCGGACACTACCGACATCACGTTATCCACAATCCTTTTGACTTTATCGGATTGGCCGACCTGACCGCACATGTCAACTTTACCGACATTGCACAAGCAGGGACGGATGCCGGATTAGATTTGATAGGTTACCTTCCCCAATCCCATTTCTTATTGAACCTGGGCATTACCGAGCTGTTGGCGCAGACAGGTCAACCGGATTCGGCGGCCTATATCCGTGAAGCTGCCGCTGTTCAAAAACTAATCGACCAACATGAAATGGGAGAGTTGTTTAAAGTCATCGCATTCGGTAAAAATATCAATATTGATTGGACAGGATTTTGTTTCGGCGACATCTGCCACAAACTCTAATCCTCATGCTGTCTTAACCATTTTCAGACGGCATAAAATTTTTAATATTTAAAAACAGGGCACTAATTTAAAATTAGAAAATACGGCTTGTCAAAAAAACAAAAAAACATATAATAGCGACTTCACGAAACGGCGAATTAGCTCAGTCGGTTAGAGCAGAGGAATCATAATCCTTGTGTCCGGGGTTCGAATCCCTGATTCGCCACCATATTTCGGGGGTATAGCTCAGTTGGTAGAGCGCTTGCATGGCATGCAAGAGGTCAGCGGTTCGATCCCGCTTACCTCCACCAAATAAAAAAGCACACACCATAAAAGGTATGTGCTTTTTTATTTTCAATTCTAGATAAACCAACAAATAGGCTTCAATAGAAAGTATTTTCTTTCAAACTCTGAAACAAATCAGAATATTGACCAATATAACATCATCTTTCTGCCATCAGACACAAATCCGAGCCGAAAATATATTCTCAAACCGGATACATGACTTTATTCCCAACTTATCCAGCCTGACAGCCACAATATAATGATGGCAATACCAAAAACAATACGGTAATAGGCAAAAGGAATATAATTTTTCTTAGAAACAAACCTCAGCAACGCTTTTACCGCCACCAAGCCTGAAACAAAGGCAGCAACAAAGCCAATCAAAATCAAACCGATATCATGTAACGTGAAAAATTGGTAATGTTTCAGAATATCATAAGCTGTTGCGGCAACCATCATCGGCACAGCCAAGAAAAACGAGAATTCTGTCGCTGTTTTCCGTTCGATGCCCCAAAGCATTCCGCCCATAATCGTACTGCCTGAACGGGACGTTCCCGGAATCAAGGCAAACACTTGAGCAATACCGATCATCAACGCATCAACCGGGCGGAGTGCATCAACATCAATTTTTTTAGGCACCGTATAGCTTTGACGTTTTTCTACCCACAAAATAAAAAAACCGCCCAGAACCAGCATGACTGCAACACTCAAGGGATTAAACAGATACTCTTTGATTTGTTTGCTGAACAATAACCCCATCACGGCAGCCGGCATAAAAGCGACGGCAAGATTGAGGACGAATCGGTTGGCTTTTTTGTCTTTACCCAAACCATGCAACACACCGGCAAAACGCTGACGGTATTCAAACACCACGGCCAAAACTGCACCAAGTTGGATAGCAATTTCAAAAACCTTATGGTTGCTGTGAAAACTGACCAAGTTACCAAACACAATCAGATGACCGGTACTGGAAATAGGCAGGAATTCGGTAAAACCTTCTACCAAACCCATCATCAGGGCTTTCAGGACAATCATAAAATCCATTGCTTGGTTTCTTTCAGGTGTATGAGGGATAAGGTTATTTTTGCGTAGAACGGTTTGACGGTTTGCGTTCTATCCTGACTTTGTCAACCAATTCTTTAATGGTATGGATTCCACCATCAAAGCCATTATTGAAGATTACGCGGTATTTTCCACCGACAATAACGGTTGGCGTGCTGTCAATACCATATTGTTCCGTCAGTTTCTGCATTTTTAATGCGGCGGCAGCGGCCTCGGGAGAATCATAGACGCGCATCAGTTTTTTACCGTCAAAGCCTTTTTGAGACAAAGCCCATTTTCCGGCGGCCGCCCTGTCTTCCAAATGAACCTTCTGTTCGTAAACTGCTTTAAACACAGCAGGGTTTGCCTGATATTTCAAACCTGACAAATTGACGGCTGCTGCCATTCTGGCCAATCCGAGCATTTCAGGTTGCCAAACTACATGCTCCGTCCGCAGATAAGTATCAGACGGCAATGCCTTGCCCAATTTCAATAACAAAGGATCGAAATGATGGCAATGTACGCAAAAATAGCCGAAAAATTCTAAAATTTCGATTTTGTCAGATTTTTCCTGAGGAATGGGCTTATTCAGAACAGTATAATCTTCCCCCTCCGTCAGGGCAGATGCCTGCGCAGACAAGACTACCGACAACAGCAACGGCAAAAGGTGTTTAATTCTCATGGTTATTTGCCCTCAATCGAACGGATTAGGCTGGCGACCCCATGTTTTTTCAACTCGGCCTGCATTTTTTTCACCGCATCGGCAGACATATTATTACTTTGTACCCGGTAGAGCATTTTACTTCCCGCCTGGTAACCGACCACTTTGGAAGAAATACCCAATATAGCTAACTTGGCACGCTGCTCTTCTGCGCCCTGACGATTAGCATACGCTCCCATTTGCAGGTAATTCGTTGCCTCCTCCTTAACGGAAGTTTTCAATTTTTGCACTTCTCTTGCAGCTTCGCTGCGTGCTTTCTCAATACTTCCGCTGTTAAGGATTTGCTCCGGTGTCGGCTTGGGTTCGGTTTTGCCTTTCCCTGCCTTTTTCTCTTCTTTTACCGCTTTTTTCTCTACTTTTTCAGAAGGTTTTACCGCTTGTTTTTTTGGCGTTCCCGCATCTTTCTTCGATACCTCTTCCCTAACCTCTCTTACATGCTCTTCCGACTGCCCTGCTTTCTTGCGTATATTCCGCTCTTTCGGCTCTTCCTGTTCCGGCTCGTCTGTTTGTTCAGCAACCTCAGTGACTTTATCGGCAACAGCCTGTTTATCGATGGTTTTTTCCCCATCTGTTGATTCCATTGTTTTAGCGCCATCCGGTTCGGTCAACACATTATGATCGGTCGGATCTGGCTGCAAGTCCTCTTCAGGCTGGTTTTTCGGCTTCAGGATTTCTGTTTCTGCCGGTTGTTTCGACAAAAACGGATTCTTAAACGCATTTTGACCCGTTTGATTTAAATAAAACAAAATACCGGCGATAATGACTGTTGCCAGTATCAGACCGAAGAAGAAACCGGACAGACCTTTTCCGGATTGAGAAAATTTGTTCATAAACATACCTTAATGTATTTCAGACGGCATTAACACCGTTTGCGCACGGACAGATATTCTAACAATATTGCCATATTTGAGCAAAATCTGACCCGATACCCTTTCACAAAGCACGACGGAAGCTGACGGCTTTCATAACATGGCTTCTGCCGACTTCTTCGTCGCCTGCCAAATCCGCCAACGTACGCGCCACGCGCATGATGCGGTGGAAACTGCGGGCGGAGAGGGAGAGTTTTTCCAACAGACCGCCCAAGGCTTCCTGCGCTTCTTTTTGGATGCGTGCGGACGTATCGAGTTCACTGACGCTCAAGGCGGAATTCACTTTGCCTTGTCGCGCGTATTGTTTGTCGCGGGCAGCGATCACGCGCGCCAACACGACGGCGCTGCTTTCCCCTGCTTCCTGCTGCATCAGTTCGGTGGCGGACAGGCTGGGGACTTCGATGGTCAAATCGATGCGGTCAAGCAGCGGACCGGAAATCTTGCTGCGGTAACGTGCGACGCTCTCGGGCGTACAGCGGCAGGGTTTGACGGGATGCCCAAGATAACCGCAAGGACAAGGGTTCATGGCGGCGACAAGCTGGAATTTGGCGGGATAGACGGCTTGGCGCGCCGCGCGGGAAATGTGGATTTCACCGTTTTCCAAAGGTTCGCGCAAGACTTCTAAAACTTTGCGGTCAAACTCGGGCAGCTCGTCCAAAAACAAAACGCCGTGATGCGCCAATGAAATTTCGCCCGGACGCGGATCGGAACCGCCGCCGACCATGGCTGCCGAACTGGCACTGTGGTGCGGGCTGCGGAAAGGACGGTGGCTGTCAAGTTGTTGCTGGTGATTGGGCAGGAGCGAACGCAACGCCCATACTTCGACCAATTCGTCTTCGGTCAAAGGCGGCAGAATACCGGGCAGCCGTTGGGAAAGCATGGATTTGCCCGTTCCCGGCGGACCCATCATCAAAAGGCTGTGTCCTCCTGCGGCAGCGATCTCCAAAGCAAGGCGGGCGGTATGTTGACCTTTGACATCGACAAGGTCGGGTAGTTTGGCGTTTTCAGACGGCATCTGAGGAACTTGGCATTCGGTTTGCGCCAAAGGTTCGATACCGTTCAAATGGGCGGCGACTTCGCCCAAAGAGCGCGCGCCGTAAACGGTAATGCCGCGCATCACGGCGGCTTGTTCTGCGTTTTCCTGCGGCAAGACAAAAGAACGTCCGGCCTGCATGCCCTGCCACGCCATCGCCAACGCGCCGCGCACGGGGCGCAACATACCGGAAAGCGCCAACTCACCGGCAAACTCGTATTGCGCAAGCTTTTCAGGTGCGATTTGTCCGGATGCGGCGAGGATGCCCAGCGCAATCGGCAGGTCGAAACGTCCCGATTCTTTGGGCAGGTCGGCGGGAGCGAGATTGACGGTGATTTTTTTGGCGGGGAAGTCAAAACCGCTTTGGATGATGGCGGCGCGCACGCGGTCGCGGCTTTCTTTGACTTCGGTATCGGGCAATCCGACGATATTAAAATGAGGCAGGCCGTTGGCAAGGTGGGCTTCCACTTCAACCAACGGCGCATTCATGCCGCTCAAGGCGCGGCTGTAAACCAAGGCAAGCGACATGTTTCAGACAGCCTTATTCAACAGCTTCGGTTTGTTGTTTGATTTCTGCAACAGCTTCTTCCGCAGCAGCTTCGGCAGCTTTCAAAGCAGCTTCTTCAGGCTCTTGAGCGGCTTCGAGTTTCGCCAGTCGCTCTTCCAAAGCTGCCAGTTTGGTACGGGTTTTAATCAAAACCTGCTGCTGGATGTCGAATTCTTCACGGGTTACCAAATCCATACGGTTGAACGCACTGCCCAACATAGCTTTAATATTTTTTTCCACATCTTTGGCAGGGCTGTTAGCGATGGTTTCGCTAATCTTCGAGCCGACTTCTTCAAAAAGCTGTTTGCCGAACATAATCTGTATCCTTCCTGAACATATTAAATTCAAACGGCTATTGTATAAGGAAAAATGCCGTCTGAAAACGGGCGGTAGGTTATCCGCGGTAAATCTGCCTCACTTCCTTCACGGTTACTAAATTACACTTCAAGACACCTGCCGGCAGAAAACGGATTTCATATTCAGCACCCTTTTGACTACAAGACACTACAAAATAACATACTGTTTTAAAAATATTTAATGTCGATAGATGGATTTTTCTCATCTTTTTTGAACCATAAATGCTTTGCAAACAAAAAAATTTGGGTTATGCTGAGTCAAATTATTTACAATTTCATATAGTTTCATTACATATCTTATTGTGATTGAAAATAATTTATCCGAATATCTTTACAGATTTCCCGGATTTTCCGTTGTACTTTTATTAGAAAAACATTTCAGGCATAAGTTGCTTGCAATTTCAAAGCCTGTAATTTTGAAGTTTTAGACGAGGAATAGCACATGAATCCCATGTACATTACTTTTGCAATCTATCTGATCGCAGTCCTTCTGATCGGACTTGCCGCCTATTTTTCTACGCGCAATTTCGACGATTACATTTTGGGGGGGCGCAGCTTGGGCCCGTTTGTTACCGCTATGTCCGCCGGTGCCTCCGACATGTCGGGCTGGCTTTTGATGGGTCTGCCCGGCGCGATTTATTTGAGCGGTTTAAATGAAGCGTGGATTGCCATCGGCTTGGTGATCGGCGCATATTTCAACTGGCTTTTGGTGGCAGGCCGTCTGCGCGTGCATACCGAATATGCCAACAATGCGCTGACTCTGCCGGATTATTTCTTCCACCGCTTCGGCGCAGGCGGACACTTAATGAAAGTGGTTTCCGCACTGATTATCTTGTTTTTCTTCACAATTTACTGTGCTTCCGGCATTGTGGCCGGCGCAACCCTGTTCCAAAGTCTGTTTGAAGGCATGACTTACACCCAAGCAATGTGGCTGGGTGCGGGTGCCACCATCGTCTATACCTTCTTGGGCGGTTTCTTGGCGGTAAGCTGGACGGATACGTTGCAAGCATCTTTGATGATTTTCGCGTTGATTCTGACCCCCGTCATGGTCTATTTGGGGTTGGGTGGCGCAGAGCAGATGTCTGCCGCCATCCAACACGTTGCCGCAGGCACGGGTAAAGAATACGGCAGCCTGTTTGCAGGTACGACGGTTATCGGCATTATTTCCACTGCCGCATGGGGATTGGGCTACTTCGGCCAACCGCACATCCTGGCGCGCTTTATGGCGGCCGAAAGCGCAAAATCGCTGGTATCCGCACGCCGCATCGGTATGACTTGGATGGTATTGTGTTTGGCAGGCGCGGTAGCGGTCGGTTATTTCGGCATTGCGTATTTCGGCGCCAATCCCGACCAAGTCGCTTCAATGAAGGGTAACCACGAACGCATCTTCATCGCGCTTTCTACTTTGCTGTTCAACCCTTGGATTGCAGGCATCATCCTGAGCGCGATTCTTGCCGCCGTGATGTCCACACTGTCATGCCAGCTTCTGGTTTGTTCCAGCGCGATTACCGAAGACTTCTACAAAGGATTCCTGCGTAAAAATGCCCAACAAAGAGAGTTGGTCTGGGTCGGCCGTCTGATGGTATTGGCCATTGCCGTCATTTCCATCCTGATTGCCGCCAACCCCGAAAGCAAAGTTTTAGGCTTGGTTTCCTACGCATGGGCGGGTTTCGGTGCGGCGTTCGGCCCGATTGTGATTCTGTCCGTATTATGGAAACGCATTACCGCTTACGGCGCATTGTCAGGTATGGTTGCCGGCGCGCTGACTGTGGTGGCATGGGCTGAATGGGTTAAAAAACCTGCTTTGGCAGCACATGAAACCGGCCTTCTGACCATGTATGAAATCGTTCCCGGCTTTATCGCCTGCTTGATTGTCGCCATTGTAGTTTCACTTGTCGGCAAAGAGCCTTCCCGAGAAATCCAAGAACGTTTTGAAAAAGCCGACGCAGACTACCGCGCCGCCCAATAAACCCCTTTCAGACGGCACGGCATCCTTCTTCGTGCCGTCTGAACCCGTTTCCGGGTCAAACACAAATAAATCGTGCCTGCATACAGGCTTTATTTATGTTTTATCCGTTTCATTTTCAAAGAAACGAAAACAATAAATCTACCGGCATTTGAGACCTTGTATTTCATCTGCGGATTTATTACGATATTACCGTATTTCAGACCATACTGATGCCGTCTGAATCCCCCGAGAAAAAACCTGGAGAATCCAAACAATGTTTAATTTTGCATTTCCGGCACAAACCGCCCTGCGCCAAGCCGTTACCGATGCCTACCGCCGCGATGAAATCGAAGCCGTACAAGATATGCTGCAGCGCGCCCAGATGAGCGACGAAGAACGTCAAGCCGCCTCCGAGCTTGCCCGCCGTCTGGTTACCCAAGTCCGTGCCAGCCGCACCAAAGCCAGTGGCGTCGATGCACTGATGCACGAATTTTCACTCTCCAGCGACGAAGGCATCGCACTCATGTGCCTGGCGGAAGCTCTTTTGCGTATTCCCGACAACGCCACCCGCGACCGTCTGATTGCCGATAAAATCTCCGAAGGCAACTGGAAGAGCCATCTGAACAACAGCCCTTCCCTCTTCGTCAACGCCGCCGCATGGGGTTTGCTGATTACCGGCAAACTGACCGCACCCAGCGACAAGCAGATGGGTTCCGCACTCAGCCGCTTGGTCAGCAAAGGCGGCGCCCCCCTCATCCGTCAAGGCGTAAATTACGCCATGCGCCTGTTGGGCAAACAGTTCGTCACCGGACAAACCATTGAAGAAGCCCTGCAAAACGGTAAAGAGCGCGAAAAAATGGGTTACCGTTTCTCCTTCGATATGTTGGGCGAAGCCGCCTACACCGAAGAAGACGCCAACCGCTACTATAACGACTACGTTCAAGCCATTCACGCCATCGGCAAAGATGCCGCAGGCCAAGGCGTTTACGAAGGCAACGGTATTTCCGTCAAACTCTCCGCCATCCACCCTCGCTACTCGCGCGCCCAACACGAACGCGTGATGAGCGAACTCTTACCTCGCCTGAAAGAATTGTTCCTTTTGGGTAAAAAATACGATATCGGTATCAACATCGACGCCGAAGAAGCCAACCGTCTCGAATTGTCTTTGGACTTGATGGAAGCTTTGGTTTCAGACCCTGACTTGGCCGGCTACAAAGGTATCGGTTTCGTTGTTCAAGCCTACCAAAAACGTTGTCCGTTCGTTATCGACTACCTGATCGACCTTGCCCGCCGCAACAACCAAAAACTGATGATCCGTTTGGTCAAAGGCGCATACTGGGACAGCGAAATCAAATGGGCGCAAGTGGACGGACTGGACGGCTATCCGACCTACACCCGCAAAGTCCACACCGACATCTCCTACCTCGCCTGTGCGCGCAAACTGCTTTCCGCGCAAGATGCCGTGTTCCCGCAATTCGCCACCCACAACGCCTACACCTTAGGCGCAATCTACCAAATGGGTAAAGGCAAAGACTTTGAACACCAATGTCTGCACGGCATGGGCGAAACCCTGTACGACCAAGTAGTCGGTCCGCAAAACTTAGGCCGCCGCGTGCGCGTGTACGCCCCGGTCGGTACGCACGAAACCCTGCTCGCCTACTTGGTGCGCCGCCTGTTGGAAAACGGTGCGAACTCTTCTTTCGTCAACCAAATCGTCGATGAAAACATCAGCATCGATACGCTGATCCGAAGCCCGTTCGACACCATCGCCGAACAAGGCATCCACCTGCACAACGCCCTGCCGCTGCCGCGCGATTTGTACGGAAAAGGCCGTCTGAATTCCCAAGGTGTCGATTTCAGCAACGAAACCGTGTTGCAACAGCTTCAAGAAAAACTCAACCGCGCCGCCGCGCAAGACTTCCATGCCGCGTCCATTGTCAATGGCAAAGCCCGCGATGTCGGCGAGGCGCAACCGATTAAAAATCCTGCTGACCACGACGACATCGTCGGCACAGTCAGCTTTGCCGATGCCGCGCTTGCCCAAGAAGCGATTGGCGCAGCCGTTGCCGCATTCCCTGAATGGAGCGCGACGCCTGCTGCCGAACGCGCCAACTGCCTGCGCCGTTTTGCCGACCTGTTGGAACAACACACACCTGCATTGATGATGTTGGCCGTCCGCGAAGCCGGTAAAACGCTGAACAACGCCGTCGCCGAAGTACGCGAAGCCGTCGATTTCTGCCGCTACTACGCAGGCGAAGCCGAAAACACCCTGCCCAAAGACGCCAAAGCTGTCGGCGCAATCGTTGCCATCAGCCCATGGAACTTCCCGCTCGCCATCTTTACCGGAGAAGTCGTTTCCGCATTGGCAGCCGGCAACACCGTTATCGCCAAACCTGCCGAACAAACCAGTCTGATTGCCGGTTACGCCGTTTCCCTGATGCACGAAGCAGGCATTCCGACTTCCGCCTTGCAGCTTGTCCTCGGCGCAGGCGATGTCGGCGCGGCGCTGACAGGCGATCCACGCATCGGCGGCGTGATTTTCACCGGCTCGACCGAAGTGGCGCAACTGATTAACAAAGCCCTTGCCAAACGCGACGACAGCCCCGTATTGATTGCGGAAACCGGCGGTCAAAACGCCATGATTGTCGATTCCACCGCGCTGCCGGAACAAGTTTGCTTGGACGTGCTCAACTCCGCCTTCGACAGCGCAGGACAACGCTGCTCCGCCCTGCGCATCCTTTGCGTTCAAGAAGATGTTGCCGACAAGATGCTCGCCATCATCAAAGGCGCGATGGACGAATTGGTCGTCGGCAAACCCGTTCAGCTCACTACCGACGTAGGTCCCGTCATCGATGCCGAAGCGCAGCAAAATCTGCAATCGCACATCAACAAAATGAAAGGCGTTGCCAAGTCTTACCACGAAGTCAAAGCCGCTTCCGACGTTGATTCTGCGAAATCCACCTTCGTACTGCCGATTTTGTTCGAGCTCAACAACTTGAACGAACTCACCCGCGAAGTCTTCGGCCCGGTGTTGCACGTTGTCCGCTACCGCGCCGACGAACTTGACCAAATCATCGACCAAATCAACAGCAAAGGCTACGCGCTCACCAGCGGCGTACACAGCCGCATCGAAGGCACGGTCAAACGCATCCGCGAACGCATCGAAGCAGGTAACGTTTACGTCAACCGCAACATCGTCGGCGCCGTTGTCGGCGTACAACCGTTCGGCGGACACGGCATGTCTGGTACGGGTCCGAAAGCAGGCGGCTCTTTCTACCTGCAAAAACTGACCCGCATCCCCGAATGGGTCGCCCCGCCGCTGAGCCGCATCGGACAAGCGGACGAAGCCGCGCTCAAACGCCTCGAAGCCCTGATTCACAAGCTGCCGTTTAATGCGGAAGAGAAAAAATCAGCGGCATCGGCATTGGGACACGCCCGCATCCGCACCCTGCGCCAAGCAGAATCCGTCTTGGTCGGCCCGACCGGCGAACGCAACGCCCTGAGCTGGCGCGCGCCAAAACGCGTCTGGGTACACGGCGGCAGCCTCCTGCAAGCCTTCTGCGCCCTGACCGAACTTGCCGCCGCAGGCATCCAAACCGTCGTCGGAACCGACAGCCCGCTTGCCGCCTACACCGCCGACCTCGAAGGCCTGCTGCAAGTCAGCAGCAAGCCTGAAAACACGGGTGTTAACCACGTCGCCGCCCTAAGCCCGCTGGACAGCAGCCGCAAGCAAGAGCTGGCAAACCGCGACGGCGCACTCATCCGCATCCTCCCGTCCGAACAAGGCTTGGACATCCTGCAAGTGTTTGAAGAAATCTCTTGCAGCGTCAACACCACGGCCGCCGGCGGCAACGCCAGCCTGATGGCTGTTGCCGACTGATTTTTCCAATCGGAAATGCCGTCTGAAAACCTTTCAGACGGCATTTTTATTTCATCATTCACACAACTTGACGTTGATCACCTGCACAAGCCCAAATCGCAGCACCATCACGCTTTTGCTTCATTATTTCAACTTCTTTTATTCCATCATTCCCACGAAAACAGAAAACCAAAATAGAAACCCAAAATCCCGTCATTCCCACACAGACAAGAATCCGGTCCGTTCCGTTGCGTAGGATAGTTGCGTAGGGTGAGCTTCAGCCCACCAATCCACCCACTCCCACCATCTTCATCAACTCAAAAAATACAAACAGGAAGAGCGCATTCCCGTTTACCGATTACAAGCATCCAGCTGTTCACTCCCTCCGACCTGATGAATTTTCCAAGGACGCGGCGGGATGGGTGGGAACGCAGGAGGTTATGAAAACAGCAGGCTGAAGCCCACCCTACGATGCTGGAAATAAAAGAAATATGCTGAGAAATACCGTCCAAGTCTTCAGACGGCATTTTTATCAAATGCAAAAATATATCGTCGTTCCCACAAAAGCAGAAATCCGGTCCGTTCCGTTATTTCGGATAAATTCTTACAGCTTTTCGTTTTCAGATGCCCACTTTCTTGGACATAACAATGGAAAGATTGTTATTGTTTCAGATAAATTCCTGTGGCTTTGAGTTTCCGGATTCCCACCTTCGCGGGCATGACGGCGGAGAAGTCTCTGTTTTTCCGATGAATACCCACTCTCGTGGGAATGAAGGCTGCCGCATCAAATAGCAAACGAATCATTTAAAATAAAAAAAGCCTGTCTTTCGACAGGCTTTTTTTACACCAATCTTTGCAGATTAGAATTTGTGACGCAAGCCAACCATGCTGGCAGTTTTTTCAGTTTTGTTTACGCCTTTACCTTCTTTCAACCAACCGGCAGAAACCAGAGCGGAAGTGCGTTTGGAGAAGTCGTAGTCGGCACCAACGATAACTTGGTCGTATTGAGAACCTTCTTGTTTAACGTCATTCACTTTAGCTTTGAAGCCGTGAGCGTAAGAAACTCGAGGAGTTACGTTACCCAGACGGTAAGCGGCAGTAGCAGCAACTTGAGTTTGTTCGTGTTTTTTACCATTATTGGCAGAACCGTCGTTGTTTTTAGCAGCTTCATACTGACCAGCAACAGAAACGTACAAGTTATTGGCATCGTAACCAGCAACTACGCGGTGTACTTGGTAATCCTTAACAGGATTGGAATCTGCAGTACCTACTGCAACACGTTCTGCATCTTTATTCAAATCAGCATATTTAGCAAAAGAGCCCGCATATTGAGCGAAGAAACCGGAATTTTCGTAGTTCAGACCAGCGTGGTAAGACTCACGGCTCTTAACTGCGTGGGTATGGT
This sequence comes from Neisseria sp. RH3002v2f, assembly GCF_014596375.1. Classification (NCBI taxonomy): domain Bacteria; kingdom Pseudomonadati; phylum Pseudomonadota; class Betaproteobacteria; order Neisseriales; family Neisseriaceae; genus Neisseria; species Neisseria sp. RH3002v2f. The sequence goes on along the minus strand of NZ_MAYZ01000020.1, from coordinate 60,406 downwards.
TGTCTTTAGGATTCGCATTGTCGCGGGGAACGTATTGTACGCTGCCGCTGAATCCTGCAAATACAGGAGAATCGTAACGTACGGAGATTTGGCGGTTTTCAACACGACCGATTTTGCTTACTTGCAGTACATCGGCATTTGCATCGCTGGATTCCCATACATTGACGTTGTCGCCGCTGTCTTTCAATACGGTGTTCAGATTACCGGCGCGGATTTTACCGAAGCCACCTTCCAAACCGATGAAAGATTCGCGGTTGCCCCATTTGGAGTCGGTACCGGCGATAGAAGCTTTTTGCTCAACCTGCCAAATGGCGTTCAGGTTGTTGCCCAGATGCTCGTGACCTCTGAAACCGATTTTAGAACCGAAGTCTGCAATTTCAGTAGCAGTTCTATCTTTAGTGGAAACACCCTCCTTGGTAGTTTTGGTACGGGAAACTTCTACACCCGCTTTAACTGTACCGTACAGGGTAACATCAGCCATTGCTGCAACAGGCAGGGCAGCCAGTGTCAGGGCAATCAGGGATTTTTTCATTGCTGTATTCCTTTTCATAGTTAAGAAATTTAAGCAGACCAAACTTTCCAATCCGCTTAGGCTTTACGTCTACCGCCGATGTCGGCGATTCCATGTCTGAAACTATAAATGCTCTCGTCCGAAAAAACAAACTTATGCTTGCTTTTATGTGAAATCTTATATGCAAACAAAAGAAAATAATAGGTTATTAAAGTTTTTTTCTTTTAAAAACATATTATTAAAACTAATTTTTTATATTTGCATTTTTACAACACTTATCTGAAAAGAACCTCGCGCAGCATATACAAATCAAATGCCGCCAGACAGGGACACATCCCCTGCACCTTTCTTTATAGCCATTGCGGCAATTCGGGACGGATAATATTGAAACTTTCCGGATAATCGATGCCGGTCAAGTAAAGTCCGTCCGGCATAAAGGTCGGCGGTGCCTTGAGTCGGCTGCGCTCCCGTATGAGTGCGGCAAAACCCTCTACACTGAGCCTGCCGCTGCCGACATAGACGAGCGCGCCCATGATGTTGCGTACCATGTGATGCAAAAATGCATTGCCGTGCAAATCCAAACGGATAAGCCCCCGGCCGTAGGCAATTTCTGCGCTGTAAATGGTTTTGACAGGAGATTTTGCCTGACACTCGGCGGCACGGAAACTGGAAAAATCCTGCTCGCCGACCAATAAGGCGGCAGCCCGACGCATCGGTTCGATATCAAGTTTGAGATGCGTCCAACCTACCCTGTGCTTCAACAGTGGCGAACGGACGGGGGAAGATTCAAGCAGATAGCGGTAATGCCGTCCGTATGCGTCAAATCGTGCATGAAATTCGGGGGCGGCCTGTTGGGCGTGCAAAACAGCAATGCCTTCCGGCAGGTTGGCGTTCACACCGCGTATCCATGCCTGAGCCGGACGGACGGCGGTAGTATCAAAATGAACGACTTGGGCAGTCGCATGAACGCCGGTATCGGTTCTGCCGGCAACAATGGTGGAAACCGCTTCCCCTGCTATTTGGGCAAGTGCGTTTTCCAATGCCGTCTGAACGGTCGGTACGCCGCCTGCCTGCTTCTGCCAACCGTAAAAGCGGCTGCCGTCATAGGATAGGGTCAGTGCCCAGCGTTGTGTGTCGGGGGTACTCATAAATATCGGGATTCTTGTGATTTTTTCAGACGGCATTGTATAGCAGAATCAACCTGAAATAACCTCCCTCCGCTTCCGCATATAAAAAAGAGCCTGTCATCAGACAGGCTCCCGGGTTCAAACCAATCTTTTCAGATTAGAATTTGTGGCGCAGACCGAACATACCGGCAGTGGTAACGGCTTTGCTTTCGCCTTTACCGGTTTGCAGCCAACCTGCAGAAACCAGAGCGGAAGTGCGTTTGGAGAAGTCGTAATCCGCACCGACGATCACTTGATCGTATCCGCTGTAGTTTTGTTTCTCACCTTCCACTTTGCCTTTGAAGCCGTGCGCATAAGAAACACGCGGTGTTACGTTACCCAAACGGTATGCAGCAGTAGCGGCAACCTCGGTTTGTGAAGCTTTTCCGCCATCGTAAGCGAAGCTAGTTTCGCTAGCAGCATCATATGCTTCATGAATTCTATAGCTTTGATGCTGACCGGTAACGGCAACATACAGGTTGTTGGCATTGTAACCTGCAGTCAGGCGGTGTACCTGATAATCTTTACCTGTTACATAATCGTCATCATTCATGTCGATCAGATTTTGAATATCGTTGGTAACGATTTTATTTTTGGCATATACGCCCGCATATTGGCCGAAGAAGCCTGCGTTTTCATAGTTTACACCGAAGTGGTAAGAATCAAGGCTGGGCTGTTCATGTTTGCCTTTATCTTGAGGATCGGCATTGTCGCGGGGAACGTATTGCACGCTGCCGCTGAAACCGGCAAATACGGGAGAATCGTAGCGTACGGAAACTTTGCGCTCTTCCATCTGACCGATCGTACCCAGTTGCAGAACGTCGGCATTTTCGCTGCCGGATTCCCATACATTGACGTTGTCGCCGCTGTCTTTCAGGACGGTATTCAATTTACCGGCGCGGATTTTACCGAAGCCGCCTTCCAAACCGATGAAGGATTCGCGAGTACCCCAACCTTTGTCAGTACCGGCAACAGAGGCATTTTGCTCAACCTGCCAAATGGCGTTCAGGTTGTTGCCCAGATGCTCGTGACCTTTGAAACCGATACGGGAACCGAAATCGGTAATCTCGGTAGCTACGCGGTCTTTGGTAGTAACGATGGGCTGATTTTCGCCGTCGGCATAGGTGTGTTTAGTACGGGAAACTTCTACACCCGCTTTAACTGTACCGTACAGGGTAACGTCAGCCATTGCTGCAACAGGCAGGGCTGCCAGTGTCAGTGCAATCAGTGATTTTTTCATTTGTGTGTCCTTCCGTTATGCGGCAAATTCTTCAGATTTGCCTAGTTATCGTTTTATCGGCAAAACAAATGCCGAAAACTTCACTTAAACTATACCTTCATTCCATCCCGTCAAACAAATTTGACATTACTTTTTCTGCCGATTGAACTAAAATTTGTTGCTTTTTAGAGACACAACAACAAACATCCGACACCCTCAAGCATGGTTAGACAATAAAAATGCCGCCTGACCATTCAGACGGCATTTTTCGGCATGCTTCTTATTTCCAAACCAAGAGCGCGTGGTTGCGTTTGCCGCGTCTTACAATAGTGTATTTGCCGAAACGTTTGTGGTCGTCGGTCAGCAGGCAGGCGTCATCGGGGCGTTCGGCGGCATGGTTCGGATTGTTGGCTTCGGCAGGTTTGCCGTTGAGCAATACCGCTTTGCTGTTCACAAAGCCGCGCGCTTCTTTGTTGGAGGATGCCAAACCGGTTTTAACTAAGACTTCGACGACATTGATGCCGTCTGAAACTTCAAATGCGGGCAGGCCGTCGAGGGCGAGCTGTTCGAAGTCGCTTTCGGTCAGGCTGCTTTGGTCTTCGGCAAACAGGCTTTCGGAAATGCGCTGTGCGGCTTGCAGGGCGGCTTCGCCGTGAATCAGGTGGGTCATTTCTTCGGCGAGGATGCGTTGCGCTTCTGGCTTGGTGCCGCTGGCTTGGTCTTTGGCTTCGATGGCGTCAATTTCTTCGATGGACAGGAAGGTAAAGTATTTCAGGAATTTATACACATCGGCATCGGCGACTTTCAGCCAGAATTGGTAGAACTGATACGGCGAGGTTTTCTTCGCGTTCAGCCATACTGCGCCGCCTTCGGTTTTGCCGAATTTGGTGCCGTCTGATTTGGTGACCAGCGGCAGGGTCAGGCCGAATACTTGTTTTTGGTGCAGACGGCGGGTCAAGTCGATACCGGCAGTGATGTTGCCCCATTGGTCGGAGCCGCCGATTTCCAAAACCGCACCGTAACGTTTGTTCAATTCGGCAAAGTCGTAGCCTTGCAGCAGGGAGTAGGCGAACTCGGTAAAGGAAATGCCCACATCGTCGCGCTCGATACGCTGTTTGACGGACTCTTTGTTCAACATGGCATTGACGGAGAAATGCTTGCCGATGTCGCGCAGGAAGTCGAGACAGTTCATGCTGCCGAACCAGTCGGCGTTGTTCGCCATAATGGCGGCATTTTCGCCTTCAAAGCTTAAGAAAGGGGTAAGTTGGTTGCGGATGCTTTCTACCCAGCCGGCAACGGTTTCAGCGGAATTCAGGCTTCGTTCCACCGCTTTGAAGCTGGGGTCGCCGATCATACCGGTCGCGCCGCCCACCAAAGCAATCGGCGTATGTCCCGCCTGTTGGAAACGGCGCAATGCCAATACAGGCAGCAAGTGGCCGATATGCAGGCTGTCGGCGGTCGGGTCGAAACCGCAATAGAGGGCGATTTTTTGTTCGTTTAGCAAAGCGTCTAAGGCTTCGATGTCGGTAGTTTGCGCGATAAGGCCGCGCGATTTCAAATCTTGAATAATGGAAGTCATGCTGTTTCCTAAAATATTTCAAACGGCATCCGCCGTGCAATCAAAACTCTTTATCTTTCAACGGGTAGCCTTTAGGCATGGAATAACGGCCTGAGGCGGCATTGTAGCTTGAGACAAACGCGTCACCATTGTAGGTTTTAAAACCGTCAAAACCGGATACGGTCAGCCGAATGGGATAAAAACCTGCATTCGATTTGCCGCTTTCCAATACCTTAATCGTAGAAGACAGGCTGTACCGCGCCTTTTGGCACTCCCTACGCTCTTCAGCAGTATTTTCCCTGTCTTCATACCGGTTTTCGGAACAATCGCCCAACGCGCCTTCGTTATCTGCTTCGGCAAACAGGGTGCTGTCTGTAATTTTTCCCGCACCGTTATGGACAAACAGCCGATATGCCGCCCCCGAATAGCCATGATGCACATCGCTGTATTTGGTCATAAAACCCCAACGATCTTTACCGAACTTGTGAAACGACCAGTCTTTTGCCTCTGGTGCAATGCCGAACGAACCTGCCCAAGAATGCGGCTGCGAAGCAAGGAGTTTCCAACCTCCGTCCGCCTCTTTCAATACAAAAATGCCGGCCATGCCGTTTTGGACGTGTGCGCCGCTTTCGTTACCGTTTTTAAAATCGAACACATTGCCGGCAAACAGTAAATACATCAACCTACCCTGCGCAGTTTGCCGCGTTTCGCTTTTGATTTGGCGAACGCAGTATTCGCCACTGTCTTTTATGTTTACCCGATAACATTGGTATTTTTGCGAATACTTGGGATAAGACTCCTGCACAATCTGCTGCGGTGTCTTCGCCTGCGCGGCGGCTGCGGCAAAACCCAGTGCGAGAAATAAGACGGTTGTTTTCATGGATATTCCCGTAAGATAAACAAGGATAGTTCAGACGGCTCATCTGACGAGGCCGCCTGAAATACAGGGTCAGACGTTAAACAGGAAGTGCATCACATCGCCGTCTTGCACGACGTATTCTTTGCCTTCTACACGCATTTTGCCTGCTTCTTTGGCTTTGGCTTCACCGCCTAAAGCAATGAAGTCTTCGTAGGAGATAACTTGGGCGCGAATGAAGCCGCGTTCAAAGTCGGTGTGAATTACGCCGGCGGCTTGTGGCGCAGTGTCGCCTTTGTGGATGGTCCAGGCGCGGACTTCTTTGACACCGGCGGTGAAGTAGGTTTGCAGGCCCAAGAGGTCGTAGCCCGCGCGGATCAGGCGGTTCAGGCCCGGTTCTTCCAAGCCCATTTCAGCGAGGAATTCGGCTTTTTCGTCGTCTTCCAATTCGGCGATTTCGCTTTCCATTGCGGCGCAAACGGCCACAACCGGCGCGTTTTCTTTTGCAGCCAATTCTTTCAGGCGGTCAAGGTGCGGGTTGTTTTCAAAACCGTCTTCGGAAACGTTGCCGACGTACATGGCAGGTTTGGCAGTCAGCAGGAACAGCGGTTTGAGCATGGAGAGTTCTTCCGCGTCCAAACCGAAGGAGCGTACAGGCTTGCCTTCGTCCAGATGCGGCAGCAGTTTTTTGCATAGATCGACCAGTTTTTGCGCGTCTTTATCGCCTGAGCGTGCGCGTTTCTCTTCGCGGACGATGGCTTTTTCGACGCTGGCCAAGTCTGCCAGTGCCAACTCGGTGCCGATGGTTTCGATGTCGGCAATCGGATCGACTTTGCCTGCAACGTGAACGATGTTGTCGTCGTCAAAGCAGCGTACGACGTTAACAATCGCGTCAGTCTCGCGGATGTTGGCGAGGAACTGGTTGCCCAAGCCTTCACCTTTGCTCGCGCCTGCAACCAAACCGGCGATATCGACAAATTCGACGATGGCGGGCTGCATTTTTTGCGGATTAACGATTTTTGCCAATTCGGCCATACGCGGATCGGGGACTTCAACGATACCGACGTTGGGTTCGATGGTACAGAAAGGATAGTTTGCCGCTTCGATACCCGATTGGGTCAGCGCGTTAAAGAGGGTGGATTTGCCGACGTTGGGCAAACCGACGATGCCGCATTTCAAGCTCATGGTTTTTCCTGAAAATAGAGAAATTTAACGGAGAATTATAACATATTGCCTCCCGTATCCTGAAAAAATGCCGTCTGAAACAGCGTTCAGACGGCATTTCGGGTTTGGCCTCAAATCATATAATCGTCTTTAATCAGATGCTTGAAGGCGTAAAGATAAGATGCTGCCACAAATGACGAACCGCCGACGACATTACCCAAAAATACCGGAACCATATTGCTGAAAAACTGCCCCCAGGTAATATCGGCCCCTGCAAAAATACCGGCCGGAATGATAAACATATTGGCGACAAAATGCTGTACGCCGATTAAGACAAAAATCATTACGGGAAACCACATCGCCAAAATCCTACCAGAAGTGTGTTTCGCGCCAAAATAAAACCAGATGCCCATGCAAACCATCCAGTTGCAGGCAATCGCCGACACAAAGGCGCGTCCGAAATCCATATTGACTTTCGATTCGGCAATCGCCATTGTTTTGGCTGCAGCCGCGCCCTCAGCCAAACCGACATAATGTCCCAAGAAATACGCCATAAACAGCGCGCCGACCAGATTGCCGATACTGACCAAAACCCAATTGCGTGCCAATTTTTTCATGCTGACCAATTTGGTCATGCGTCCGACCGTCATCAGCATCATATTACCCGTTGCCAATTCGCCGCCGCCTATCAAGATACAAATCAAACAAATGGGGAAAACGCAGGCACCCAAAAGCGACGCCAGCCCGCCCCACTCCGCAGGGATGCCGCTGACGACTTTTAAAAACGCCAGATAACCGAAACCGACATAACCGCCGCCGAGGAAGCTCAAAATCAACAGCATCTTAACGCTGAAATTGGATTTGGCCCGGCTTTTATTGATGGCATCTTGCAAAATTTCGTGGGGATATAAATCGCGCGTATCCATTTAAACTCCTGACTGTTTGGTTGCCTATAAATTTACCCACTCTAACAAAGTGTCATCAGGACAGAAAATAATACTTTCTTGTATCTAAAGCTGTTTTGGTTATATAAATAAAAATGCCGTCTGAAAAGTCGGTCGGGCTGACACTCCCTCCGACCACTTTCAGACGGTATCCGGTTTCAGAAAACCGTTCAGAACAAGCCGTGAATCACGCCGTCTGCGTCCACGTCGATTTTCTCGGCAGCCGGAACTTTCGGCAGACCTGGCATTTTCATCATGTTGCCGCACAGGGCGACGATGAAGCCTGCGCCGGCGGAAACGGTGATGCCGCGCACGGTGATGCGGAAGCCTTCGGGGCAGCCCAAGAGTTTGGCGTTGTCGCTCAAAGAATATTGGGTTTTCGCCATGCAGACCGGCATTTTGTCCAAGCCCAGTTTTTCCAGTGAAGCGATTTCGGCAGACGCTTCCGCGCTGAAATCGACATCTTCCGCGCCGTACACTTTTTGGGCAATCGCACGGATTTTGTCTTTGATGCTCAACTCAACATCGTAGGCAAAATTGAAGTTATTCGGTTGGTTTTCGATGGCGTTGACGACTTTGTGCGCCAAATCTGCACCACCCGCGCCGCCTTTGCCCCACACTTCGGTCAAGGAAACTTCGACGCCGTGTTCCGCACAAGCTTTTTCAATCATGGTCAACTCAGCATCGGAGTCGGACACGAAGCGGTTGATGGCAACCACCACAGGCAGGCCGAATACGTTTTTCAGGTTGGAAATGTGTTTCAGCAGATTAGGCAAACCTTTTGCCAACGCTTCGAGGTTTTCTTCGCCGAGGTTGGCACGCTCCACGCCGCCGTTGTATTTCAAAGCGCGGACAGTCGCCACGACAACAGCCGCATCAGGTTTCAAGTCAGCCAGACGGCATTTGATGTCGCAGAATTTTTCCGCGCCCAAATCCGCGCCGAAGCCTGCTTCGGTTACCGCATAATCGGCAAGGTGTTTCGCCAAACGGGTAGCCGTTACAGAGTTACAGCCGTGGGCGATGTTGGCGAACGGGCCGCCGTGCACAAAGGCCGGAGTGCCTTCGATGGTTTGCACCAAGTTAGGCTTAATCGCATCTTTGAGCAATGCCGCCATCGCGCCATTCGCTTTCAAATCTTTGGCGTAAACAGGACTGCCGTCTTTGGCATAGGCGACAAGGATGTTGCCCAAACGCTCTTTCAAATCGCTGATGTCTTTGGCAAGGCAGAATACCGCCATCACTTCGGAGGCAACGGTAATATCAAAACCGTCAGGACGCATCACGCCGTCAACAGGTTTACCCATGCCGTCGATGATATTGCGCAACTGACGGTCGTTCATATCGACCACGCGACGCCACAGGACGCGTTTGGGGTCGATGTTCAACTCGTTGCCTTGATAGATATGGTTGTCGAGCATGGCGGCAAGCAAGTTATTTGCCGCACCGATAGCGTGAAAGTCGCCGGTGAAGTGCAGGTTGATGTCTTCCATCGGCAAAACTTGGGCATAGCCGCCGCCTGCCGCGCCGCCTTTCACGCCGAACACCGGACCCAAAGAAGGCTCGCGCAAAGCAATCACAGAGTCTTTGCCGATATGGCGCAATGCGTCCGCCAAACCGATGGTTACGGTGGTTTTGCCTTCGCCCGCTGGAGTCGGGTTAATGGCGGTCACCAAAATCAGACGGCCTTGTTTTTGCGGCAGTTTAAACGCTTCGGCAGGATTGATTTTGGCTTTGTAATGACCATAGGGCTCGATGTTGTCAACGTTCAAACCCAGCTTGGCGGCAATTTCACCAATCGGGCGCATGGTGGAGGATTGGGCGATTTCGGCATCGGTTTTGAAGCTCATGATTTTCCTTTATTGAGAGAGGGAAAGGCCGTCTGAAACAATACACTAAAGACGGCTGGAAGAAAAAGAATATTCGTTCTATTATAACGTTTTCCAAAGACAAACCGCAGTGAAAATTTTGATATTTCATCAACAAGCGGATTCATATTGTCAACAATTTGAAACAAGGGAATAAAACATGAGCAGCAACGCATGGCTGTTTTGGGCATTGGCATCGGCAGGCTTCGCCTCATTGACCGCCATCTTCGCCAAAATGGGTTTACAGGGTATAGATTCGGATTTCGCCACCTTTATCCGCACCTTGGTCATCCTCGCCGCTTTGGTACTGTTTTTAACCTACACCGGCAAATGGCAGGGCGTGAACGGCTTTACGGGGCGCAACTGGACATTCCTCATCCTATCCGGCCTTGCTACCGGCGCATCTTGGCTCGCCTATTTTAAAGCCCTGCAACTGGGTAACGCCTCGCAAGTCGCCCCCGTCGACAAATTCAGCCTGGTCTTGGTCGCCCTGATGGCCGTCGTTTTCTTAGACGAACGCCCAAGCACGCAGGAGTGGATAGGCTTAGGTTTGGTAACCGCAGGTGTGTTGACTCTGGCTCTGAAACGGTAAACCCACAAGAAATAAATGAAATGCCGTCTGAAAAACTGTTTTCAGACGGCATTTTTCCGTTTGTTTTGCCTTTTAAAAAATAGTCAATTTCTTTTATATACATACACTTCCATTAAAAACAAAATAACCCATTGAAAAAAAAAAAAAATAGAATGGCTGCCGTCCCATTTTCAACAGGTTTTCACGATGCCTATCGTTCCCAATACATCGAAATCAGAAGGTACGCCGCCCAAAAAAAGTACTATTACTTTTGATTTGAGTCGCCCGGTTTACAGTCTTTCCGACCTGATACTACCCACCCATACGCTCAACGAGCTAAACCGCGCCATCAGCCTGCGCGAACACCAGACTGCCGTATTTGAACAATGGGGTTTCAAACACACCCACAAATACGACAATAAGATGATTATCAACCTCTACGGCGAACCTGGCACAGGTAAAACCATGGCGGCACACGCCATTGCCAACCGTCTCAACCGCCCGCTGGTTTTGGTCAATTATGGTGACATCGAGTCAAAATATGTCGGTGAAACACCGAAAAACATCCAAGCCGCGTTTGAGTTTGCCAAAGCCAACAACGCCATTTTGTTTTTCGACGAAGCAGATGCCATTTTGAGCCGCCGCGTCACCAATATGACCAGTGCGACCGACACCAGCGTCAATCAAACCCGTTCCGTCATGCTGACCCTGATGAACGACTACAACGATACCATCCTCTTTGCGACCAACTTCATCAGCAACTACGACCCTGCCTTTATGCGCCGCATCCTGATGCACATCGAATTCGGTTTACCCGATGAGGAGACACGTTTGCGACTGTTTGAAAAATATATTCCTGGACAGCTCCCACATTCCATCAATCTGCCTGAAGCCGCCAAACAATCCGATACATTAAGCGGTTCGGACATTGCCAACAGCATCCTGCTTGCCGCCTTTGCCGCCAAAAACGAAGGCGCACATGAAGTGACCCATCACAATCTGATGGAAAAAATCGAAAATATCCGCAAAGGTAAGGAAGCCAATACCGGCAAGAAATTCGACGTTTCCTCAGGAAGAATCCTCAAAACCGAAACCCATGAGGTTTCCGAAAACTTTGTCAAACAGAAACTCAACAAGGAAGAACTATCATGATTCCACTTATTTGGATTGGTGCCGCTTTATTCGCCGGCGCAGTCGTCGTCGGTGTTTTTTGGAATGAAATAAAAGATTTCGTCAACAAATCGATTAGGAAGATTCGGGAAATTGTCATCCCATCCGCCATCGCCGGTTTCAAAACCTTCCTACAAACCGGCAGCGTTGCCCGTGCTTTGTATGCTGCAAAAAATGTTGCCATACAGAAATTCTATTCGCGCAAGGAAACCGGGCAATGGCAGGAAACCGTTATTACCCGTGAGATTTCAGAAAAAGACATACCCGCAGATATTCTTGCCAAAATAAACCGTTCCAGCGGCAGAGAGGTGGACATCACCGATGAAGTTGCCGAAGAGCTGCATTTGGAAAACATCTAATTTACCTGAAATCGAGGAAACCGATATGCAAAACCCAAACAGACAAAACTCCCAACATACCGATTTATTGGGCGATCTCAAAGAATTAGGACGCAAAGTCGCCGGTCAGTTCCTAGAATCTTTAGAAAATGAATATGCGCCGCAACGCCTGTCTTTAGCCGACTTTCTCGCTACACATTCCACAACTTTGGACAACACTATTTTAAAAACCGAGAAAACCGAAAACCTGAATTATCAGGCAGGCAATGCATTCCTGCGCGTGGTCGGCAACCGCCAAATGCAGCTTCAGGCAGACCTGTATTACAAAGACACCCAAGGTTCATGGGTACGCAAACAAACGCAAAGCCCTGTGATGGACATGGAAATCTATCTGAACGACGAGGCTGTCGGCGAATTGGAAGCACAAACCGAGATGAAGTTTGCCGTCGAAAAGCCTGTAGCACAGAAATAATGGACTGCTGACGTTTGAACAGCATAAAAAGGATTGAAAATTGGAACTGATATTTGGTTTCTTTCTACTTTGCCTGATTATCGGCATACTGAAAAAGATATGGCCTTTTCTTGTTCTCGGGCTTATCTGCATCGTACTGTTCTCAATATTGGATTACCTATTTGTCGATGTGATGAGGCTGTCTTGGGGCTGGATTGTCGGAATCTTTGGCGTTCTGATGTTTCTCGGCTGGGCTTTCTCACCCAATGCTTCAACAGACCGCGAACAAAAACCGAAAACACAGGAAGAACGCCCTGCACTGGAAGAACGCCTTGCCGCCATTCCGGAATATACGAAACGGTATTTCAGGAAAAACAAAGTGGGTTCATTCGACGATGTGGCAAATTTCCTATATGAAAGCGGCTGTGTGTATGAAGACGATCCCGAATCGGCACTGAAAGAAGCTGTCTCGATTATGACTCGCTCAATCAAACAGCTTCAGTCCAACGGATACATTTCTGTCCTGAGTAAGGGTTCTGATGACGATGTCTCTTGGCTGTCTCATTTTCCGGATGCGCAAATCGACCGGCAAGTTATCAGGATTTGAAAAACAAAATGCCGTCTGAAAAACTGTTTTCAGACGGCATTTCCGTTTCTGTCTATCCTCAGCACTCAACCACGCGCACGGATACGGGGATAGCTTTTTTCTGGAGTGTAGCGGCGAGTCCGGCGAGCGAGGTTTCTTTATAGGTTGCCTTCATATCCCGACCGGTCTGCAACATGGTTTGGATGACTTCGTCGAGCGAGACTTTCTTGTCCGTGCCGTCTTCCAATAATGCCAGGGTAGCAAGCTTAAGAGCTTTTTCGGCGGCTATGCCGTTGCGTTCGATGCAGGGGATTTGCACCAGTCCGCCGACGGGGTCGCAAGTCAGACCCAGATGGTGTTCCATCGCCATTTCGGCGGCGTTTTCCACTTGTTTGGGCGTACCGCCGATAACTTCGGCGTATGCGCCCGCCGCCATCGAGCACGCTACGCCGACTTCTCCCTGACAACCGACATCCGCACCGGAAATGGAGGCGTTGGTTTTATACAGGATGCCGATGGCACCTGCGGTGAGCAGGAAATTCTCGACACGCTCCTGAGTGGCGTGTGGATTAAACTTGCGGAAATAGTGCAATACTGCGGGAATGATGCCTGCCGCGCCGTTGGTCGGCGCGGTAACGACGCGTCCGCCGGCGGCGTTTTCTTCGTTGACCGCCATGGCGTACACCATCGGCCAAAGCTGGGTGTTGACGATTTCGGTTTCGCGCAGGACTTTAAGCTTGGCGGCAAGCTGCGGGGCGCGGCGGCGGACGTTCAATCCTCCGGGCAGTTCGCCGTCTGCCGCCAAACCGCGCTTGATGCAGCCTTCCATAACCTCGGCAACACCGGCAACACGGCGGCGGATTTCGGCTTCGCTGCATCCGGCAAGCGCAGCCTCGTTTGCCAACACGGCTTCGGAAATATCCAGCTGGTTCAGACGGCATTGGGCAAGCAGCTCGGCACAACTGTTGTAAGGATAAGGAACGGTTTTTTCCGTTTCCGCCTGCCGGTCGAAATCTTCTTCTGTAACGACAAACCCGCCGCCGACCGAATAATAAACCTGCTCCTTCAAGACTGCCCCGTCTGAAGCATAGGCGGTGAAACGCAGGCCGTTCGGATGTTTTGGCAGCACTTGGTCGCCGCGTATATGCAAATCGCGCCGGGGGTCGAACACAATTTCATTTCCGTTAAGCAGCAGGATATGCCGGGAGCGGATACGCTCGAGGCGGTCGGGAATGTCGGCAAGCGGAATATCGTGCGGCAGACTGCCTTCCAAACCGAGCATCAGCGCGTCAAACGTACCGTGCCCTCGCCCTGTCAGTGCAAGCGAGCCGTAAATGTCGATAGCAATGCGGGCGGTTTGCACATCCAAACCTGCGGCGAAGGCGGCGGCGGCCTTCATCGGGCCGACGGTATGCGAGCTGGAAGGACCTATACCGATTTTAAAAATATCAAAAATACTGATCATATTTTACTCCGACGGTTTTTTCAGACGGCATGGGTTCCGTTTGACAAACCAAAAAGGAGACGCGGCATGATGCCCGTCTCCTTTTGTAATTTTTACTTATGCGTCGATATTTTGGGCAATCAGCGCATTGTTCTCGATAAAGGCACGGCGCGGCTCGACCTCGTCGCCCATCAGGGTAACGAACACTTCGTCGGCGGCAATGGCATCTTCAATGCGTACCTTCAGAAGGCGACGCACGGACGGATCCATCGTCGTTTCCCACAGCTGTTCGGGGTTCATCTCGCCCAAACCTTTATACCGCTGGATGCTCATACCCTTTTGCACGTTTTGCAACAGGATATCCAATGCTTCTTCAAAGCTGCCGACAGGATATTCGGTTTCGCCCTTAAATAAGGTCGAACCGGCTGCAACCAAACCTTTCAGCACGGCGGCAGTCTGAACAATGGTCTGATAGGCTTTGCTATTAAGAAATTTGGATTCGAGGTAGCTGGTCATCACATTGCCGTGCAGCTTGCGCGTGATCTTGATGAAGCGGTTGCCTTCGTGTCCTTCCACGCGTTCCAACACCACTTCTTTTTCGTCCAACAAGGCGGAAAGATTGGCAATGGCGCGGTCTGTGCTATCTGCCGAAGATAAATCGACGGGTTCGGCATACAGCATCGCCTTGAGCACCAAATCATCGATGATGCGGCTTTCCTGTCCGATAACGGTTTTTGCCAGCAGGAACTGCTTGGCGGCGCTTTCCAAATCTTTCCCCTCCAGCACTTTGCCGTCTGAAACGATTTTGGCTTTTTCCAAGGCGAGTCCGAGCAGCCATTGGTCTTTTTCCAACTCATCCTTGAGGTAACGTTCCTGTTTGCCGTATTTCGCTTTATACAAAGGCGGCTGGGCGATATAGATGTAGCCGCGCTCGACCAGTTCCGGCATTTGGCGGTAGAAGAAGGTCAGGAGCAGGGTACGGATATGCGCGCCGTCCACATCGGCATCGGTCATGATAATGATGCGGTGGTAACGCAGCTTCTCGGCATTGAATTCTTCCTTGCCGATACCTGCGCCCAACGCAGTAATCAAAGCGGCTACTTCCTGACTGGCGAGCATTTTTTCAAAGCGCGCCTTTTCAACGTTCAAAATCTTGCCCTTAAGCGGCAAAATCGCTTGGAATTTGCGGTCGCGGCCTTGCATGGCGGAACCGCCTGCAGAATCGCCCTCGACCAGATAAAGTTCTGACAAGGCAGGATCTTTTTCTTGGCAGTCGGCAAGTTTGCCGGGCAGCCCCAAGCCGTCCATCACGCCTTTGCGGCGGGTGATTTCACGGGCTTTGCGGGCGGCTTCGCGCGCGCGGGCGGCATCGACGATTTTGCTGGTGATGATTTTGGCTTCGGTCGGGTTTTCTTCGAGGAAGTCGGTCAGGGCTTGGTTGATGACTTCGTTGACGACGGGGCCGATTTCGCTGGAAACCAGTTTGTCTTTGGTTTGCGATGAGAATTTGGGGTCGGGCAGTTTGACGGACAACACGCAGGTCAAACCTTCACGCATATCGTCGCCGGCGGTTTCCACTTTGGCTTTTTTGGCGACTTCGTTGGCTTCGATGTAGCTGTTGATGGTGCGCGTCATCACTTGGCGCAATGCAGTCAGGTGCGTACCGCCGTCGCGCTGAGGGATGTTGTTGGTAAAGCACTGCACGCTTTCTTGGTAGCTGTCGTTCCACTGCATCGCGCATTCGACGCTCATGCCGTCTTTCTCGCCGAACGCGTAGAAGATTTTTTCGTGCAACGGCGTTTTTTTGCGGTTCATGTATTGCACGAAACCCGCCACTCCGCCGGAAAGGGCGAAGCTTTCGTGTTTGCCGTCGCGCTCGTCGGTCAATTCGATGTCCACGCCGTTGTTCAGGAAGGAAAGTTCGCGGATGCGTTTGGCAAGGATATCGAAGCTGTATTCGACGTTGCCGAAGGTTTCCGTACTGGCGAGGAAGCGCACGGTCGTGCCTTTTTTATCGGAATCACCGACAACTTTCAACGGCTCTTCGGTTTCGCCGCGCACGAAGCGGACGAAGTGTTCTTTGCCGTCGCGGTAAATAGTCAGCGTGACCCAGTCGGACAACGCGTTGACGACGGACACGCCTACGCCGTGCAGGCCGCCGGAGATTTTGTAGCTGTTGTTGTCGAATTTACCACCTGCGTGCAAGACAGTCATGATGACTTCGGCGGCGGAGCGTCCTTCTTTCGGGTGGATGCCGGTGGGCATACCGCGCCCGTTGTCGGCCACGCTGACGGAATTGTCGGCATGGATGGTTACGGTGATTTTATCGCAATGTCCCGCCAGTGCTTCGTCGATGGCGTTGTCCAATACTTCGAACACCATGTGGTGCAGGCCGCTGCCGTCCTGCGTGTCGCCAATGTACATGCCGGGGCGTTTGCGTACTGCTTCCAAGCCTTCGAGCACCTGAATGCTGTCGGCACCGTATTCTTCGTGTTTTTGTTCAGTCATGGTTTTTCTTGCCGGATTTTGAAAAGATTGCCAAATGCCGCCGTAAAAATCTGCGCCCTGGAGAAAGGCGGATTGTTACGGCATATATTGTTGTGCATTATAGCTGATTTTACCGCCCTATTCAGCGTTATTCTCATCAGTGTGCCGCACGGGAAAGATGAAACGGTTCGTCTTCCTCCGGCATCAGGTCGGGGATTTTCCCGTAAAGTGGCAAAATCGTTTTTTTGCCACTAAAATCTACGTCCTATATTTTTCGGACAGGGGCACGGAAATGGAAATATGGAATATGCTGGACAACTGGCTCGACGCCGTCCCGATACGCGGAGAGGCGATCGAATCCGTGGCGATGGTCACGGCTTTGCTGCTGGCGCGCGCCCTCCTGCTGAACGTCCACTTCAGACGGCATCCGGATTTCAGCATAGAGAGCAAACGGCGGTTTTTGGTGGTCAGCCGCAATGTAACGCTGTTGCTGGTACTGTTCGGACTCGCCGCAATCTGGGCCGCGCAGATTCAGACGCTTGCTTTGTCGATGTTTGCGGTGGCTGCGGCGGTTGTCGTAGCAACAAAAGAACTGATTATGTGCCTGTCGGGCAGTATTTTGCGGTCGGCGACAAAGCAGTACTCGGTCGGCGACTATATCGAAGTCAACGGTTTACGCGGACGCGTCGTCGACATCAACCTCCTCAATACCCTGATGATGCAGGTCGGCCCGAATCCCCTGGTCGGGCAGCTTTCGGGCAAGACACTGTCGTTCCCCAACAGCCTCCTGCTGAACCATTCTGTCCGGCGCGACAATATTTTGGGAGACTATGTTATCCATACGGCAGAAATTCCCGTACCCATCCATTTGGATTCGGATGAAATCGTATGCCGTCTGAAAGCCGTACTCGAACCGATGTGTACTCCCTACGTACCCGCCATCCAGCGGCATTTGGAAAACGTGCAGGCAGAAAAACTGTTTATTACGCCCGCCGCCAGACCGCGCGTTACCCGCGTGCCGCACGATGACAAGGTGTACCACATCATTGTCCGTTTCGCCTCCCCCGTTTCAAAGCGACTGGAAATCCAACAGGCCGTCATGGATGAGTTTTTGCGCGTACAATACCGCCTGTTGAATCCCCGGCCGCAACATGCCGCCCATAAAGAACTTTAACTTTTCCCATCCGGCACCATTTCCGGCTTCAGACGGCATATTGCCGATATGCCGTCTGAAGCACAACACACAAAGGAACCCGACATGAACGACAACGTATTGCTCCATTTGGGCGAAGAACCCCGTTTCGACGCCATCCAAACCGCCGACATCAAACCCGCCCTGCAAACCGCCATCGCCGAAGCGCGCGCGCAGATTGCCGAAGTCAAAGCACAAACGCACACCGACTGGGCGAACACCGTCGAGCGTCTGACCGGCATCACCGAGCGCGTCGGCAGGATTTGGGGCGTGGTATCGCATCTCAACTCCGTCGTCGATACGCCCGAACTGCGCGCCGTCTATAACGAACTGATGCCCGAAATCACCGTCTTCTTCACCGAAATCGGACAAGACATCGAGCTGTACAACCGCTTCAAAACCATCAAAAACTCCCCCGAATTCGACACCCTCTCTCCCGCACAAAAAACCAAGCTCAACCACGACCTGCGCGATTTCGTCCTCAGCGGCGCAGAATTGCCACCCGAACAGCAGGCAGAACTGGCCCAACTGCAAACCGAAGGCGCGCAACTCTCCGCCAAATTCTCGCAAAACGTCTTAGACGCGACCGACGCCTTCGCCCTCTACTTTGACGACGCCGCACCGCTTGCCGGCATTCCCGAAGACTCGCTCGCCATGTTTGCCGCCGCCGCGCAAAGCGAAGGCAGAACAGGCTACAAAATCGGTTTGCAGATTCCGCACTACCTCGCCGTCATCCAATACGCCGACAACCGCGAACTGCGCGAACAAATCTACCGCGCCTACGTTACCCGCGCCAGCGAACTTTCAGACGACGGCAAATTCGACAACACCGCCAACATCGACCGCACGCTCGAAAACGCCCTGCAAACCGCCAAACTGCTCGGCTTCAAAAACTACGCCGAGCTGTCGCTGGCAACCAAAATGGCGGATACGCCCGAACAAGTCCTCACCTTCCTGCACGACCTCGCCCGCCGCGCCAAACCCTACGCCGAAAAAGACCTCGCCGAAGTCAAAGCCTTCGCCCGCGATCGCCTGAACCTCGCCGACCCGCAGCCGTGGGATTTGAGCTACGCCAGCGAAAAACTGCGCGAAGCCAAATACGCATTCAGCGAAACCGAAGTCAAAAAATACTTCCCCGTCGGCAAAGTTCTGGCAGGCCTGTTCGCCCAAATCAAAAAACTCTACGGCATCGGATTCGCCGAAAAAACCGTTCCCGTCTGGCACAAAGACGTGCGCTACTTCGAGCTGGAGCAAAACGGCAAAACCATAGGCGGCGTCTATATGGACCTCTACGCCCGCGAAGGCAAACGCGGCGGCGCGTGGATGAACGACTACAAAGGCCGCCGCCGCTTCGCCGACGGTACGCTGCA
This sequence comes from Neisseria sp. RH3002v2f, assembly GCF_014596375.1. Classification (NCBI taxonomy): domain Bacteria; kingdom Pseudomonadati; phylum Pseudomonadota; class Betaproteobacteria; order Neisseriales; family Neisseriaceae; genus Neisseria; species Neisseria sp. RH3002v2f. Next base: position 41,514 of record NZ_MAYZ01000020.1, on the reverse strand, counting down.
ACTGCCCACCGCCTACCTCGTCTGCAACTTCACCCCGCCCGTCGGCGGCAAAGAAGCCCGCCTCTCCCATGACGAAATCCTCACCCTCTTCCACGAAACCGGCCACGGCCTGCACCACCTGCTCACCCAAGTGGACGAACTGGGCGTATCCGGCATCAACGGCGTCGAGTGGGACGCAGTCGAGCTGCCCAGCCAGTTTATGGAAAACTTCGTCTGGGAATACGACGTCTTGGCACAAATGTCCGCCCACGAAGAAACCGGCGAGCCCCTGCCGAAAGAACTCTTCGACAAAATGCTCGCCGCCAAAAACTTCCAACGCGGCATGTTCCTCGTCCGCCAGATGGAGTTCGCCCTCTTCGACATGACCATTTACAGCGAAGACGACGAAGGCCGTCTGAAAAACTGGCCGCAGGTTTTAGACAGCGTGCGCAAAGAAGTCGCCGTCATCCAACCGCCCGAATACAACCGCTTCGCCTTGAGCTTCAGCCACATCTTCGCCGGCGGCTACTCCGCAGGCTATTACAGCTACGCATGGGCCGAAGTCCTCAGCGCCGACGCCTACGCCGCCTTTGAAGAAAGCAACGACGTCGCCGCCACAGGCAAACACTTCTGGCAGGAAATCCTCGCCGTCGGCGGCTCCCGCAGCGCGGCGGAATCCTTCAAAGCCTTCCGCGGACGCGAACCGAGCATAGACGCACTGCTGCGCCACAGCGGCTTTGACAACGCGGCTTGACGATAAGGTTGAGGTAAAAATATAGCGGATTCGATATAAAATGCCTGAATCGTCATTCCCGCGCAGGCGGGAATCCAGAACGTAAAGTTGAAGAAACCGTTTTGCCCGATAAGTTTCTGTACCGACAGGTCTGGATTCCCGCCTGCGCGGGAATGACGGCGAAGATGTTTTTATTTGAAATTTACTATAAAAGGCCGTCTGAAAATTTTTCAGACGGCCTTTTTATAATCTAAAACTGTCGGATTCGGGAATACGACCCAAACAGGCTATTGATTATTGTAATGTTAAAGTACAAATCCCCAAAGCCGATGGTAATGGTAGCGCAGAATATTGATTAATTATCCAAATGCATCATGGCTTACACAACGCAGCCATTGGATTAGGCTTCAACCCACCAATCCCGTCGCCTACGCCGCGCATTCGTGAAAAACGCATAAGGCGGTTGGATTAATGGAAACGGCTGGCTGAAGCCCACCCTACGGCATACCCTGCATATCTGACGCGACGAAATAATAAAATGCCGTCTGAAACAGATTCCCGTTTCAGACGGCATTTCTGCGTACCGGCCGGATTATTTGTTGTCCGGCTTAGATTCCATCGGTGCGGTCAGGGGCAGTTCCGGCATCGTGCGCGCTGATTCGGAAACATTGCCGGAAAGCGCATTCAGGAATACGACGATGTTATCCACATCTTCTTTCGGAATGTCTTTACCCAATTGCGCCTTACCCATGATGGTAACTGCCTTATCCAACTCCCACACGCTGCCGTTGTGGAAATACGGATAAGTTTTAGCCACGTTACGCAACCCCGGAACACGGAAGAAAAATTCGTCTTCTGTTTTTTTGGTTACGTCAGCACGGCCTTTGTCGCGTTTCGGGTCTTCAATGAATTTCCAATACGGCCCTTGGACCAGACCGAATTTCTGGAAGGTCGTGCCTCCAAGGTTGACACCGTTGTGGCAGGCAATACAGCCGTTGTCCATGAACGCGCGCACACCTTTTCGTTCCTGTTCGCTCAGGGCGTTGACGTTGCCTTTGAGGTATTCGTCCCATTTGGTCGGCGTCAGCAGGGTACGCTCAAACGCACCCAATGCGGTAGTGATGTTTTTAAACGAAACCGCGCCGTCTTCAGGAAAAGCTTTTTTAAACATTTCTTGATATTCGGGAACTTTGGCGATTTTGGCTGCCGCCGCCTCTTGCGAATCATTCGCCATTTCCACCGGATTCACCAAAGGCCCGCCCGCCTGTTCTTCAACGTCAGCCGCACGTCCGTCCCAAAACTGGCTGCCCAGCAACGCGGCATTCAATGCGGTCGGCGAGTTGCGTCCGCCGAACTGCCCTTTGTGTCCCTGACTGGTCGGCATATTGTCCACACCGGCGGAAGCAAGGTTGTGGCAAGAGTTGCAGCTTACGGTATTGCCTTTGGAAAGGCGCGGTTCATACCAGAGTTGGTGTCCGAGTTTGACCTGTTCTTCGGTAAACGGACGGATTTTCTGCATTTCTTCGACAGTCGGCAGAGGTTGGAATACGCCTTGCGCGCGTTTCAAAAGGTCTTGGTCTTCGGGCGAGGCCGATGAAGCGGAAGGAACGGCTTCCGAGGCCTGTACTTGGGAAGCCGCTTCGGTCTCGGAAGCAGGAGAAGCATCGCCTGCCGCAGACTTTTCCTGACCGCCGCATGCCGCCAACAGTGAAGACAATGCCAATACTGATGCGAGGTAACGGAGTTTGAAAGACATCGTGTATTCCTTATGGTAGGTTAAAATTATTGTCCAAACCGGCAGGCAAACCTGTTCTGCCGATTATTTTTTCAGTGTACCTATCGCACCTTTAGCCATCTTTGCGGAAAATCAATATTTTATTTTCAATAGCTTTACACAATAATAACAATAGAGAATCAAGTTTAACAAAATGCCGTCTGAAACCGGCAAAGCTTCAGACGGCATTTTATTTTCCGACATCATTGAATCAAACCCAAATGCGACAAGAGCGTCCATGTACCGATGGCAATCAACACCAAACCTCCGGCAAATTCCGCACGCCTGCCGAGCAGTACGCCAAAAGCCCTTCCCGCCGTCAGCCCGATGGTAACCATCACCGTAGTCGCCATACCGATTACGGCGGCGGCAAAGGCGATGTTTACCTCCATAAACGCCAAGCCCACCCCGACTATCATAGAATCAATACTGGTTCCAAAAGCAGTCAGAACCGTCAACCACCAGCTTTCCCGTTTGGTTTCCCGCGCGTCCTCCGCCTCGCCGGACAACCCTTCTCGCATCATTTTCAGACCCAGCCCGCCCAGCAGGACAAAAGCCACCCAATGGTCCCATTCACTGATAAACGGCTTGGCATAAAAACCGCCTACCCAGCCTGCCAGCGGCGTGAGTGCTTCAACCGTGCCGAACACCAGGGCCGTTGCTGCAATTTTGCGCAGAGGCATCCTGACCGCCGCACCCTTTGCCAATGCGACGGCAAACGCATCCATCGACATTCCCAGCGCAACCAAGAGCAAAGCGTAAAGACTCATACCGCACCCATCCTTAAAAAGGGCGGATTATAACAAAAGCAAAAAAATGCAAAAATGCCGTCTGAATGCTGAAACAAACATTCAGACGGCATTTCAAGTGCAATACTTATTGACGGTATCGGACCGCATGCGACAGGATTTCTTCAATTTCCATCCACATGGGCTGCTCCTTTCAAATTACAGCAAACCTGCCTGACCCAGTGCGGGGTCGGTCGCACGGGCGGCTTGTGCGTCTTCGACAGTCAGTCCGAGGGCTTTGGCTACGCCTTCACCGTATGCCGGATCGCAACGGTAACAGTTGCGGATATGGCGGTATTTGATGAAGTCGGGCGCATCGCCCATGGCTGCGGCGGTGTTGCCGAACAAAGCCTGTTTCTGCGTATCGTTCATCAGGTTGAACAAGGCGCGCGGTTGGCTGAAGTAGTCGTCATCGTCTTGGCGGTAGTCCCAGTGTGCCGCGTCGCCGTTGATTTTCAAAGGCGGTTCGGCGAAGTCGGGTTGTTGCTGCCATTGGCCGAAGCTGTTGGGTTCGTAGTGCGGCAGGCTGCCGTAGTTACCGTCGGCGCGGCCTTGGCCGTCGCGCTGGTTGCTGTGAACAGGGCAACGCGGACGATTGACGGGGATTTGGCGGAAGTTTACGCCCAAACGGTAGCGTTGTGCGTCGGCGTAATTGAACAAACGCGCTTGCAGCATTTTATCGGGGCTGGCGCCGATACCGGGAACGAGGTTGCTCGGTGCGAAGGCGGATTGTTCCACATCGGCGAAGAAGTTTTCGGGATTGCGGTTCAACTCGAATTCGCCCACTTCAATCAGCGGATAGTCTTTTTTCGGCCAAACTTTGGTCAAGTCAAACGGATGATAAGGTACTTTTTCCGCGTCTGCTTCAGGCATGACTTGGATGTACATCGTCCATTTCGGAAACTCGCCGCGCTCGATGGCTTCGTACAGGTCGCGCTGATGGCTTTCACGGTCGTCGGCAATGATTTTGGCAGCTTCTTCGTTGGTCAGGTTTTTAATGCCTTGTTGGCTGCGGAAATGGAATTTCACCCAGAAACGTTCTCCCGCTTCGTTCCAGAAGCTGTAAGTATGCGAACCGAAGCCATGCATATGGCGGTAGCTGGCGGGAATACCGCGGTCGCTCATGACGATGGTAACTTGGTGCAACGCTTCAGGCAGCAGCGTCCAGAAGTCCCAGTTGTTTGTGGCAGAGCGCATATTGGTGCGCGGATCGCGTTTGACGGCTTTGTTCAGGTCGGGAAACTTACGCGGGTCGCGCAGGAAGAACACGGGCGTGTTGTTGCCGACCACATCCCAGTTGCCTTCTTCGGTATAGAACTTCAGCGCAAAGCCGCGGATGTCGCGTTCCGCATCGGCTGCGCCGCGTTCGCCTGCCACGGTGGTGAAACGGGCGAACATCTCGGTTTTTTTGCCGACTTCGCTGAAGATTTTGGCGCGGGTGTATTTGGTGATGTCGTGTGTTACGGTAAACGTACCGAACGCGCCCGAACCTTTGGCGTGCATACGGCGTTCGGGGATGACTTCGCGTACGAAGTCGGCGAGTTTTTCATTCAGCCACAAATCCTGCGCCAGCAGAGGGCCGCGCGGACCGGCGGTCAGGCTGTTTTGATTGTCGGCAACAGGCGCGCCGTTGTTCATGGTCAGATGGGTTACGGGGCATTTGGAGGTAGTCATAGCTCGTGTTCCTTTTCCTTGGTTAATCAAAAGATACGACAAACGGCTTACAGCACGATTTGGCGGAAAGCATACTCATAACTGGTTTCTTGATTGCAATAGATTTCATGAATAGACATTTTGTTTTCCTTTTATTTAAACTATGGATGCAACTATACGCCAAGATTTTCGCTATTAAAACTATGAAATCGATTTAATATTGTTATAAGCAATCAAGATTACATTTTCGTTTGTTTTTTGTTATCAAAACGAATCAAAATCCCTACATAAAACCATTTATAATGATGTTTCCTGGCATCATCTGCCGCCGACAGGCCAAAAGAATAATTCTCACGCATTATCATGACGTTACTCGGAATAAAGCTCAAACAGACCCAGCAGCTCAACCAGCGGCTGCAACAATCTTTGCGCGTATTGCAGATGTCGGGTATCGAACTTGAACGCGAGGTCGAAAACTGGCTGTCGGACAACCCCCTGCTCGAACGCAAAGACACGGATGAATTTTCCGATGCCGAGTTCAGCCATTACACTGCGCCTGCCCGTCAAATCGGCGGAGACGAAGGCGAAGATATGCTGTCCAACATCGCCGGCGAACAGGATTTCAACCAATACCTGCATGCGCAAGTATGCGAACACCCGCTTTCCGATCAAGAATCCGCCTGTGTCCACATCCTCATCGATTCCCTTGACGAGCAGGGTTATCTGAGCGACAGCATTGAAGACATCCTCGACCATACGCCCTTGGAATGGATGTTGGATGAAGCAATGCTGAAACACGCCCTGACCGCATTGAAAAAATTCGACCCGGCAGGCGTGGCCGCCGCTGATTTGAACGAATCGCTGATACTGCAGATAGAAAGATCGGGCGAATGTGCTGCCAAACACGCCGCCCTGCATATCGTCCGAAACGCCCTCGACAGCATTGACGGTAACCGCAGCCAAACCCTCGCGCGAATAAAAAAACGCCTGCCCCAAACCGACAGCGGCACACTCGAAGCCGCACTCGACCTCATTGCTTCGCTCAATCCCTTTCCCGCCGCCGGTTTTGCCTCGTCCACGCCCACGCCGTATATCCGCCCGGATGTCTGGGTTGAGGAAAGTAAAGACGGCTGGACAGTCAGTTTCAACGAAGACTCCCTGCCTCCTCTGCAAATGAACAGCGAATATTGCGAACTGATGCCGTCTGAAGGCCTCTCGCCCGAATGGAAGGAAAAAATCAGCGAAGCCAGACAACGTATCGATTCTCTCGAATTGAGGAAAGCAACCATCGTCCTCCTTGCCGAATACATCGTTAAACATCAGGCAGACTTTTTCACTTTTGGCGAAATCGGACTCGTCCCTCTGATGATGAAAGATGCCGCCGCCGAATTGGGTGTGGCAGAAAGTACCGTTTCCCGCGCGGCCAACCAAAAATATTTGTCTTGCCCGCGCGGAGTGTTTGCGCTACGCTATTTCTTCACGCAGGCAGTTCAAATGGAAGAAGGCAAAGAAGCCGTCAGCCAACACGCCGTTAAAGCCGCACTCTCCCAGCTTGTCGGCAGCGAAGACAAACGCAAGCCCTATTCTGACGAGGCACTCGCCAACCTGCTGGCTTTCCGCGGCATGGAGGTTTCCCGCCGCACCATTGCCAAATACAGAGAATCCCTTGAGATTCCGGCAGCACACAAACGCAAAACCGCAGAATAATTTTTCAACACAATGCTACAACCCGTTTTTCCGTTCCGTCGCCGACGGACAGAACCCACCGAAGGAGCTGTATCATGAATCTGAAAATCACCGGTCTGCATTTCGACATCACCGAAGCCATCAAAAACCACGTTTCCAAGAAACTGGAGCGCATCAACCGCCACGCTTCGGACATCATTTCTATAACTGTAACGCTGTCTGTGGAAAAAGCCGGCCATAAGGCCGAGGCAGACGTACACCTTGCCGGTAAAGACCTGCACGTCGAGTCCGACGGTCAGGACATGTATGCCGCCATCGACACCCTGACAGACAAACTTGACCGCGCCGTATTGAAACACAAAGAAAAAATCGGAGAAGTCCGCAACTGACCGAATCGGTAAAATGCCGTCTGAAACAGATTTCCGTTTCAGACGGCATTGTTTATCCTGCATAACCAAACATGAAGCAAATCCGCCTTATCTTGAACCGGTTTTGATGCTCAACACATACCTCCGCACAACCTGTTCCGAAAACCCTTTAAAGATGCAATGCATCAGTTAAGACGGCTGCAATAAGAAAACGGGATGCAAATCCGCATCCCGTTCCGTTTACTTCCAAGCCCCTGCAACGGCTTGAGCCTCTTTCAGACGGTCTACCGTACCGACATCCAGCCACAAACCCGTATGCTTCTGACCGCTCACCCGGTTTTGCCGCATTTCGCCACGCAATACAGGCGCGAGTTTCGCCACACTGCCCGCTTCAATTCCGTCAAACATTTCAGGACGGTAAATACCCACGCCGCTGAATGTCAATCCGTTGCCGCTGGATACTTCCGACTGTACGCTTCCGTCCGGCAACAGCAAAAAATCACCGTCGGGATGGTGCGGGGGATTTTCCACCAGCCACAAATGTGCGGAAATATGCTCGGGCAGGAGAGATGCCTTCCGGTGCGCCGCTGCAAAATCAATATCGGTCAGCACATCGCCATTGACAACCAAAAACGGGGCATCGCCCAACAGCGGCAATGCCCGTGCGATACCGCCTGCGGTTTCCAAGCCGCCTTCAGGTTCGGGCGAATAGGCAATGTTCACACCATATGACGAGCCGTCGCCCAAAACATCTTCTATCTGCCGACCCAACCACGCATGGTTGATGACTACTTCTGTAAACCCTGCCTGCTTCAGACGGCATAGGTGCCAACCGATTAGAGGCTTACCCGCCACATCAAGCAGCGGCTTCGGAGTGGTATCGGTCAAAGGGCGCATACGCTCGCCGCGTCCTGCCGCCAGTATCATCGCTTTCATATATATCTGTCCGAATATCAGTCTAAAGATCTAAACTGCCGTCTGAAATAAAGCAGCGCCGGACGTTTGCCCACGCAATTTTTAATTTCGTCGAGCCTGACGTAAAACACAAAATGTGTGCCGATTTCATGTTGGCCGACAATATGCCCGTGCAGGTGCGCCAACGCCCCTTCTATTTCGGGTTGTCCGGTTTTACCATAATGCCAGATATGATAGGCAAAACGTTCTTCGGGCGAAAGATTGGTCAATCCAGCAAAATGTTCGGCCACATCCTGATGTTCGTCTGCCAACGTATTGATGCACAGGCTGCCGTTTTCTGACAGTATCGGGATGATACGGGCTTTACGGTTGATACACAGCATCACGGTCGGAGGCTCGTCCGTAACCGGTGTAACCGCAGTCATCGTGATGCCGTAACGTCCTGCCGATCCCTCTGTCGTAATGACATGAACACCTGCCGCGCAAGATGCCATCGCATCACGGAATGAGGTTTGAAATTCTTTCTGCAAATCCGTCATATTACCCCTTTATCTGTTTCCATATGCAAGACTGCTGCACATAAGGTCTCCCTCATGTGCAGCAGCTCTGATTCGTAAACAAGACCGTCTGTCGGACGTTTCCGCGCATTGCGCGTTTTACGAATTCAACAAATCATCGATTTGTGCAAGTTCCGTCAGCAAATCCTTAAGCAGCATCATTTTCTCGCGGGACAACACTTCCTCGATGGCATCATAGCGTTCATCCACTTCTTCGCCGATTTCTTGATACAGGCTTTCACCTTCGGAAGTCAGCTTCAAAAAAACACGGCGTTGGTCGTTAGAAGGTTTCAGGCGGACAACCAAACCTGCTTTTTCAAGACGGGTCAGGATGCCGGTCAGACTGGGGCGCAGAATGCACGCCTGATTGGCCAAATCCTGAAAATCCAATGTACCGTTTTCCGCCAAAAGACGGATAATCCGCCATTGCTGATCGGTGATATTCGCCTGGTTCAGAATGGGTCTGAACTGTGTCATCAAGGCTTCCCTTGCCTGTATCAGACCGATATTGATAGACGCATGTTTTGATTGGGTAGGCATTATTAAAGTCTCCGAGTTATCGCAAATCAAACTTTCAAACCGTCTGTGAAGCCCTCAGGTATCATTCCGATACAACCGTTATATAACAAAACGAACATATAGAAACAATACTCTATAAACCGTATCAGGCATTTGGGTATAAAAGGCTTTAATTCCGATAATCCTATCTAAAAATATTTTAATAGTTATATCTTAGTCTATTTTCCCTACAATCTCAACAAAGTATTACATTTACTGTCGAAAGAACTTTCTTCCAAAAAAAACAAACGCCGGCGTATCCGCCGTACAAGGCGTACACCGTTTGACTCCGTATATGACTAAAAGTTTAACGGGAACACAACTAACTTAAAACATCCGCCTGAAAAATTCGTGCGCGCAAGCCCCAATAACTGCTGATTCCCGTCGTATAGTGAACTATTTTCCCATTTTTGACCAAAATGACAGTCGGCGTTGCCTTAATCTGCCAAGACCGTGCCAAACCGCCGTCCTCATCATTAACGCTCGGAAAACCCAATCCGCGTTTTTTCATATACGCAGAAACTTCGGTCGAACTGCCGGAACGTATCGCTACACCGACAACCGGCACACCGTCGGCCGCCAAATCATCGATTATCGGAGACTGATAACGGCACACGCCGCACCAGCTCCCCCAAAAATACACCAGCACCGTCCTATCCCGGCTAAACTGTCCCAAAGTCAGCTGACGCCCCGACAGCAAAGTCAAAGGCCGCCCTGCCGCCCCGGCAGGTTCGTCAGGCTTACGCATCCAATCCAGACACAGCGACACTAATAAAAACACCAATGCCGTCTGAACGGCAAATTTTATGCCCGAAAGCAGTTTTTTCTTCATACAACCTTCCAAACAGTACGAAAACGCTGTTGCCGGCGATTGACAGGCAAACAAAAAGCCAAGTCTTAAAACTTGGCTTTCGGCTATCTGGTGGGTCGTGAGCGATTCGAACGCTCGACCAACGGATTAAAAGTCCGCTGCTCTACCGACTGAGCTAACGACCCGATAAGTCGTACATTATACAACTCCTCTCCCCACCGTCAAGCAATTTTTACAGACTTAATTACAGACTGCTGTTTGCATGGAATATTTTGGCAACGGATTTTCACAATCCGGCCCATATCGTGTAAAAGTTCGCACAAGAAAAAAGCAAACTGCCCAAAATCATGTACACTTTCCGTCTATCTTCCTCTCACCCAACTTGCGAACAGAGGCACACATCATGAATATACAAAATATCCGCACCCTCCTTGAAACTGTCAGTATTCCGAATACGGTACGCACACTCGGCAGCGAAAAGGCCGTCCGCTCGGTCGAACAGCATTCAGACGGCATCCATATCGCCCTGCATTTCGGTTTCCCTGTCGCGCACATTGCCTCAGAAACCGCCGACCGCATACAGGAAATCCTGATGCCGCTGACAGGCGACACACACATCCATCTGTCCATGGACACGGAAATCGGCACACACAAAGTCCAGCCCGGCGTTACCACCATCAAAGGTGTGAAAAACATCATTGCCGTCGCATCGGGAAAAGGCGGCGTGGGCAAATCAACAACCACCGCCAACCTTGCCACCGCGATGGCGCGCATGGGCGCACGCGTCGGCGTGCTCGATGCCGACCTTTACGGCCCGAGCCAACCAACCATGTTGGGTGTGGACGACCGCAAACCCGACCAGAAAAACCAAAAACTGATTCCTGTCGAATCTTCAAACGGCATACAAGTCATGTCCATCGGCTTTCTGGTTGACACAGACCAAGCCGTCGTCTGGCGCGGCCCGATGGTCAGTCAGGCATTGCAGCAACTGATGTTTCAAAGCGAGTGGGACGAAGTGGACTATCTTTTCATCGACCTGCCTCCGGGTACGGGCGACATCCAACTCACACTGTCCCAACGCATCCCCGTAACCGGGTCCGTCATCGTTACGACGCCGCAGGACATCGCGCTGATAGACGCGCGCAAAGCTGTGGATATGTTCCGCAAGGTCAACATTCCGATTTTGGGCGTATTGGAAAACATGTCCGTCCATATCTGCTCCAACTGCGGACACAGCGAAGCACTATTCGGCACGGACGGCGGCAAAGATTTGGCCGCACGCCTCAATGTCCCGCTACTCGGACAGCTTCCCTTAAGTTTGCCCGTACGCGAAGCGATGGACGGAGGGGCGGCGGCACAACTGTTCGACGAACACCCTACCATCGCCCGAATCTACACCGATGCAGCATTCCAAATCGCCCTGAGCATTGCCGACAAAGGCAAAGACTTCAGCAGCCGCTTCCCCAAAATCGTAGTCGAGTGATACCAACCGAAAAGGCAGCCCCGAAGGACTGCCTTTTTTCTTTTAAAGCCGGGTTTTTATTTTGACGCCGAATCGCAACAAGCAGCACACGAGCTGCATCATTCCCGCGCAAATAGTATATTGATTCCATAAGAAATGCCGTCTGAAACCGATTGGGCTTCAGACGACATTTTATCCGACAACGGCATCAGAAGAATATCTCACGCCAGCTGATACGTTTCATTCCGCAAAGCGGGCCGACCACGTCAAGGTTGCTCATATTGTTCATCAGCAGCGTGCGTTTTCCTTTAGAGGTAAAACATTTGTTGTTCGGCACAGTGTCGGGCGGACCGTCGTCATTGCCGCTGCCTCCGGCATCACCGTCGGGAGAAGTCGGGGGATCGCCGATTTTTTTCCCGTCAAGATAAGTCGGGACAAGCGGGCCCGGGAAGGTATAACCGTTCGGACACATGATTTTGCCATTGATGTTCTTACAATTGGAAGTATTATTTCCTCCGTTATTTCCTCCGTTATTTCCTCCGTTGTTGATTGAAGGCGGAATCAGGCGGGTTTTTCTAGGAGTCAAACCGCCGCCATCCTCGGCATTAACGGCAAGAATCGTCGTTTCGGTTGAAGTATTGCTGTTTTGCGTATCCGGAATACAGAGGTCGCCTGTGGAGCTTGCCCCCGTCATCACGGTTTTTTTGGTGTAGTTGCGGATGGTAACCACTGCCGTACGCAAAATCATGTTCTGCTTGAGGGTAACACGTTCGCCGGGTGCCAAATCGATTTTCCAACCTTTTTTGGTTTTCTCATCAATTTCATTATTCGACAGGAAAATCAAACCGTTGTCTTTGCTCATATTCTGATTGACCAACTCGTTACCGCGCGCATTCGGAGCCGTTTTAGGTCCGCCGGTTTTTGAGTCCCACGACACATCGTCAAAAATACCATATACCGATTGAGTAGTCTGGTCCACGATATCTGCGGCAGTCAAATCGCTGCCCGTACCAAAAATAATGACATATTTGTTGGATTCGCGGCGCGAAACGGCAGGAGCCGCCGTAATCGACTGACTTGGATTGCCGCGATAAACAATGCTGTAATTCCATTTTGACGGATCAGGGTCGACAACATTGAAACGGTACATATTGCCGCCCCTGTCGCCTGCATAAACCACATCGACAACTCCGTCGAAATCAGTATCCACTAAGGTTGGCGAGGATAAACCGCCCATACCGGCCGGAACATCGATTCTGCGGATCAGCTTTTTACCGAACATATCGTAAACATACAAAGCCGTTTTATTGGCATTGCTTTGTACGGCATCAGTACGGTAGCCGCCTGCAAGAAAACCCGAATAACCCGACTTATTGTTGTATGTCCGCCCCATTTGCGGCGTACCGGCGGTATAACCCATATCTTTGTCGACAGCATCAAACAAGGGGACGGTAACATTCCAGGCATTTTGGCTGCCGTTGACCGCGCCGATATCCAAAGCATACGCACCACGTCCGCCCTGACCCATCGCACCAAACATAAACACGCGTTTTTGTCCGTCCACATCCGCCTGACGCACGACAAAGCCGCCGTTTACGCCGTAAGTATGCGCCGGATGGTTGCCGTAGCCGCCATGTGCGAAATCTTTCAGGGTTTTAGCCAGATCTGATTCATTGCCCGCCTCATCCTCGCGCGGCATATTTGCCGGAATATAGCTCAGCTTCAAGTCGTAAGGCGCTTTACTTCCGCGTTTGAAAATATGCACCATGCCGTCGTTTGCCGCCGTTACCATAAACTCACGGCGGTTACCGGCATCCGTATTCCCGACGGCAACAACCTGGCTGTCGAGTATATCGCCCAAATGACGTTCCGCATCCGGACGCACGCGGTATTTTTGGCTGTATTTGTCTGCACCGCCGACCTTGGTTTGAGACAAGGTTTCCAAAGCCTTGTCGTTGCCGCTTCTGTCTGTCCATGGCAGCAGCAGTTCTTTCCATTCATCGGCATTACCCGATTTTGCAGGGATGCCGAAAGTATGGTTGCCGATACCGGAAACGCCGTCCATCTTATCCGTAAAATAAGTATTATTTCCAAGCTTAATCAGCGTTTTACGGTTGTCAAATGAAGGTTCGGCATAACGCGCCTTATCAGGATAGCCTGAAGCATCCAAACGGTAGAAGCGCAAACGGCTGCTCCACGTTGTCGGATTCAGGAATACGGCGGCCGCCAAATCGGGGATACTGTTGCCGGTTGCGGCAGGGGCTGTCGCAGAAAAAGACCCACCCGTCGTATTTTTCGTATCCGACTGAATTTTGCCGAGAATCTCATCCAATATCTTGGTCAGGTTTTTATAATCCGTAACCGGATAATACATATTGTCGCGGCTCGCGCCGTTGCGCAGATATTCCTTACGTACTGTACCTTCGTCCGCATTGAAGTTGACTGTATAAGTTTGGACGGTCTGCTTGCCGAAATCCACGCCGGCAGGATCGGAAGAAGCATCGCTATCCCAGCTTACACCTGCCGCATCCCTGCCGTCTGAAGCGGATTTGATGTCTTTTTCCGCCAAGGCGCGGCTGAACATACCCATACCGTTATCGCCGTCAAGGACGGTATCAACCGAACCCGCAGTACACTGCCCCGCCCCGGGCAGATGCTTCATACCGGGTCTTGTTGTTCCGTTTGCATCAGCCTGGTTTTGATCAAAGCCATGCTCGCTGAAATACGCTCCGAAATAATTAGAAAATTTCTCCTTCTCCGATTTGCCCACACTGGGTTTTCCCGGATTGAAATAATAATAATCCGATACCCAGTCATAATTGTAATAATTATTCCGCCACGAATCAGACTGTTTCAAGACGGCGGGAAACCTCATTCCCTCAAACTGGGTTTGCTCGTCATTTATCCCGTTTGCATTGAACGAAATCGAAGCAGGAAGCTTGCCGGTAATGCGTACCTTACACTTCAACGTACCGTTTTCGGTTTCACAATAACGCGGGCCGTTCAAGCTTCGGTAAGTCGAACGAAACTGAGGGGCAAATTCCGCCAGGCCGATAGTATCCAATACCTCAGCAGCCATTTGACCGTACTCGCCGGCGGTCAATCCGTTTGTCTGAGTATATTTCAGATTGCCGAACAAAGACCTCAGATGGTCTTTTTCCTTATCGAAAAATTCATGCAGCCCACTGTTCTGGCTGCCGTTCTTATTAGGCTTGCCACTCGGACACAGTTCCTCGTGAACCCTCCGGCTTTCTTCGTTTGCACCAAACCCCTTGGATTTTTTATATTCGCCCAATGCAAGTTTGTAGTTTGCCACCCTCATACCGTGAAGTTGGACATCTCCGTTATAGAAAAAACGCGCATCACAATCGTCCGAATCCTGATACTTCTGCCCGTAACCGGGACCCGGCCGCTGGTTGATTTTTTCACATTTGCCGTACTTGGCTTCATATTCTTTCCTTGCATCCTGCCAAGTTGCAGGCGGAGCTTTAGGCAGCTTCGGACCGACGGGGGCTTCACAATAATTCCCGGGGAATGCACCCTTTAGCTGTTTCTTCGCCGCCGTCTCATCCCAATACGCCTCCCAAGGGCAAGTCATCATATTCGGATAACGTTTTTGATATTTCCGCTCGCTGATCAGGCAGTCCTTCCAATGCTGCGGATGGGTGGCAGGAATATTTTTAGGATAAGACCCCAAATTACCCGCGAAATCGCTATAACCGCTCGAACCGAACACATAGTTGGTGTAATGACAACTCGTATCCGACTTAGACGAGGTCAAAACCACGACATACGATTTCTGGCAGCGGTATTTGACCGCCGGCAGCAGTCGGTCGCGCACAGTTTCATAATAACGCCGTGTCAGCGGCACCATCGGGTATTGCGCCTTAATCCTGTCGATACGGCTTTGCATATCCGAAGGCGCAGCATTCACCCCGTCGGTATCCGAACCGCCGTTATTGTGCAGGGTCTGCAGCCCCCAGTTGGCATTTGCGCCGTATTTTCCGACAACTGCCTTAAGCGCATCTTTAACCTTGACAAGACGCTCGGTCAATTTCAAACCGCCGTTTCCATCCCCGATTTGAAGCTCTTTAAACTCCTGATAAGCAACGGGATCGATGCTCTGCAGCTAAACCGGCGGCAGTGGCTTGGTACACCATCCGTTGGAAGGGTCGATATACCGAGGGTCTTCCGTAATCCTGCCGTCTGCCAGGGTAATCTGCGGACAGCCGCCGTCCAGCATCAGGTTTTTCGGATTCAGCGTCCTCATTATCTCGGCATTGTTGTTATTTTTATCCCTAACCTTAATCAGGATTTTGCCGTCTGAAAAAGTATGCTGGATAACGGTTCTGCCCGCACCGTTGTTCATAAAGTTGGAATCGTCCACAAGAAAGACAACGTTGGGCCTGACCTTGCCCGTACCGGAAACCGTAGAAGTATTTTGCAGATAGACCGGCAAATCCCTGAAGGGGATTGCCTGCGCGGATTGGGAAGCCGTCAATGCGGCAAATATACTGGCCGCCAAAGGCTTGGCGGCGGTGAGGCGGTGTCTGTTTTTCGTAATGTGTCTCTGCTTCATAAATCAAACCTATTCCGGGTTCCGGCTGTTATTTTTTACCGATAGGACATTTTACCACGCCGCCCTATGCCGGACGCTGCACAAATCAAGATTGCCCTGCCTCTTTACAGTTCATAACACTGAACCGACATTCAAAGAAAACTGCCTGTGATATAATCTTTATATAGTTCGATTTATTTTATTTATTTAATTTGTCCGTTTAAAACAATCCATTATCCAGCCGATATTTTTGCAAGGCATTCAATACCCCGCCGGATCAAAGTCCCACATACCTTGTCGGACAATCGGAATCATATACGGGAAAATCATCATGAAAACGAAAAAAACAATACGGCATGACCGCCGCATCATTTCATCAGGCATTATTGCTTTAACATTTTCCGCCGCAAGCCAGACGGCATTTGCCTACTGCGAACCGGCTTCTTATTCCGTCGGCAGCAACGGTATAGTCGCCTCAGGTGGGGGAAGTTTCTCCCGACAGGCATGTCAAGAGATGAATGGTGGTAGGGGAAGAATCGAATATCGATTCGAACACGGCCACAGCGTTCTGATTGCAGATCGCATACCCAGCATACACTTCGTAGACACGCCGTCTGCCCCGCTGTTCAACAAAACCTCCGGGCTAAACATCAAAACCGCAGCAGCCGCAGGCAATAACATCAGCGGATGGATTGAGACCAATCCCAACCAATCCGGCAAAGTGGGTTATTACCTAAACGACATAACTTATAACAACTATTCTGACTTTACCGTCAACTTTACCTTTAAGGAAAATTGGGGACAAATTTCCCGCACCGGAATCACGAGCCCGGATGGTCTGCCGATATACCGTATCAACAGCCAACCTTGGCTTGGTGTTTCCTTCCAACTGGCAACCAGAGTTGACGGCGGGAATATGGGAAGGTGGCAATCCAACCTATCGACGAAGTTAAACATCCGCTCATCCTCCAGCACAGGGGCGGCGTTCTACCTTCGAGCAAAACTGCACCAACTGGACAAGCCGAAAAGTACTTCTCTTCCCGAGGAAATCAGTTTGGGCGAAATCGTACCAACCCAACGCTCTCAGATTAAGAATTTCAGCGTTCAACAGACCAACAGATTCCCCTTTACTTACCAACTTTATGATAATTCCCGTGTAGAGGTTAAGCTGAAAATGCCGCGCAGCATCGGCAACCAATGTACGCCGAGCCAACCGACCGGCGGTTTCCCTATGGTTGCTCCCACACCGTTGGGCAATATGGTCGCCGAGGTACAAACCTACCCGGAAAAATCCAGCAGCCGGATTAATCTGTACTCCATAGATGAAACAGGCCGCAGAGCCGGCACCCTCCCTCAACCTTCATTCCAAAACCGTAAGGTCATGATCCGCCTCGCACAAGGGACAGACGGTGTCGTATTTACCAACCAGTCAAGCGGACGTTCGAACGGCGAATTCGATATTTCCAACACCCGCCATGACGACGAATGGCAAGATCTGCTGCTCAGATGGACAGACCGCAGGGATAATGACGATAGTTACTTCAACGGTAAAAATGCCCCGGAATACAGCCAGTCTTACCGTATCCGGCAAAACGACGACCGGAATCTCGGCGACATCATCAACAGCCCGATTGCAGGTATCGGCGACTTTATGGCAACGGCCGCAAACGATGGCATGGTGCATATCTTCAAACGTGACGCCAATAATGCATCCTACGATTTGAAGCTCAGCTACATACCGGGAACCATTGCGCGCAAAGACGACCGAAACAACGACACTACCCTGGCCAAAACGCTGCGCCACTTCGCCAACAAAAATTACACAAACAACCTCTACGGCGTGGACGGTGGCTTCGTGCTGCGCAAGGCAACAGTTGGCAATACTGACCATGTTTTCATGTTCGGCGCGATGGGTCAGGGCGGCAAAGGCGCATATGCTTTGGACCTTGCCGGTCTGAATCAAGATTCAAGCACTTGGATAAGCAACGTCCCCCTGTTTGACGCGCAGGACGGCGATTTGGGCTTTACCGTCGGCACGCCTCAAATCGGCAAGATTCTCGGCGGCAAATATGCAGGCTTCCTCGCCAACGGCTACGGGGGCAATAAAACCGCACTGTATGTTTACGATATGCTGGGCAAAAACCTGTTAAGAAAAATCGATGTTCCGAACGGCGTAGGAGGCCTGTCTTCCCCGACGCTGGTTGACACCGATTTCGACGGTACAGTCGATATTGCCTACGCAGGCGACCGCGGCGGCAATATGTACCGCTTCGACCTAAGGGATTCTGTTGCCAATAACTGGAAAGTCCTGCGTATTTATACCGGCAACCCAAAAAAACCGGTTACATCCGCACCCGCCATATCACGTCTGGCAAAAAACAAATATGTTGTTATTTTCGGCACAGGCAGTGATTTGAACGAACATGACGTCAAAGACCAAACGCCGCAATCCATCTATGGCATCTTTGACGACCTGCCTGAGAACATGACAGCCCCTGAAACTCGGGAAACAGCTAAGGAAGGCGAATTGGTCAAACAGACCATTGAGAAAAAAGGCGACAAACTCTTCTTGTCCGGCAACGAAACAAAAGGCAAGAGAGGCTGGAAAATCGACCTTGGCAATGGTGACCGCGTAACCATCAAACCCGAAATGGTATTAAGGACAGCGTTTGTTACCATCCGTAACTACACATCGTTCGGCGTATGTGCGGCAGGAACAACCGTCTTGGGCATCGATTCGGAAACAGGCGGCAAACTGACGAAAAGAAATGCCCGCCCGTTCATAAAAAGCAGCAATCCCCCGTCGTCAACCAATACAAATGAACCGCCATTGGGTTGTGAAAAAGGAACAGTCTCTAACCAAAAGGGCGAAAATTATATCTGCCCCAACGGATTCGTTTACCCCAAACTTCTGACCATAAGCTATCGCGACGGTAAGAAAAAAGACGAATCGCCCTTCACGCTGGACGGTGATGCAGGCGGTAACGGCAGCGGAGATGAAGACGGCCCTGCAAACAAAAACCCGAACAACACCTGCTTCAAAGAAAAAAGCGAAGACGGCAGCCGCACCTTCCTGATGTCTGACATAGGCAACCTGGATGTAACAGGCCCGGTTTGCGGAGGCAAACTCAAACGCATCAGCTGGCGTGAAATCTTTTTCTAACCGGGTATCATAAATGAATGCCGTCTGAACTGTTCAGACGGCATTTTTATTATGACATACAGATTCCGAAAAAATACGGTACGGTTTGAAACACCGCAACAGGAAAGGCTGGCAACGATACAGGTTACACTGGATAAATCAGTAAATATTTAAATAATAATCCGCAACATATCCCGCCCGCTGCCTGATGAAGCCGCCCTAATCGGTTTACACTTCTTGAAATCCGGCACGTTTCGGCTTAAAATATGTTGCTTCTAAGGCATACACAGACTGCCTGAAAAAGCACGTTACGCAGATTCTTTCTTGCGCGGCGTGTTTTTTTTTAACCGGATTTTCTGCACGGATGAACCTACCGAAGGCTTTTCAGACGGCATTATCAAGAATTTTATTAAAAACAGGATTCCCATCATGAGCACCCCCGCCCTTCTCGTTCTCGCTGACGGCAGCGTATTTCACGGCACATCAATCGGTTACGAAGGTTCGACTTCCGGCGAAGTCGTGTTCAACACATCCATGACCGGCTATCAGGAAATCCTGACCGACCCTTCCTACTGCAAACAAATCGTTACCCTCACCTATCCGCACATCGGCAATACCGGTACCAACGCCGAAGATGAAGAAAGCCGCAGCGTTTACGCCGCAGGCTTGATTATCCGCGACCTGCCGCTCTTGCACAGCAACTTCCGCGCCTCCGAAAGCCTACACGACTATTTGGTACGCAACCAAACCGTTGCCATCGCCGACATCGACACCCGCCGCCTGACCACGCTGCTGCGCGAAAAAGGCGCACAAGGCGGCGCGATTCTGACCGGTGCGGATGCCACTGTTGAAAAAGCACAAGAACTCATCGCCGCATTCGGCAGCATGGTCGGCAAAGACTTGGCAAAAGAAGTTTCCTGCACAGAAACTTACGAATGGACCGAAGGCGAATGGGAATTGGGCAAAGGTTTCGTTACCCCTGCCGAACAGCCGTTCCACGTCGTCGCCTACGATTTCGGCGTCAAAACCAACATCCTGCGTATGCTTGCCTCACGCGGCTGCCGCCTGACCGTCGTCCCCGCCCAAACCAGCGCGGAAGACGTCTTGGCACTCAACCCTGACGGCGTATTCCTGTCCAACGGCCCCGGCGACCCCGAGCCTTGCGACTACGCCATCAAAGCCGTACAAAAACTGATGGAAAGCGGCAAACCGATTTTCGGCATTTGCTTGGGACACCAGCTGATCAGCCTCGCCATCGGTGCGAAAACCCTGAAAATGCGCTTCAGCCATCACGGTGCCAACCACCCTGTACAAGATTTGGACAGCGGCAAAGTCGTCATTACCAGCCAAAACCACGGTTTCGCCGTCGATACTGACACCCTGCCCGCCAACGCAAGAATTACCCACAAGTCCTTGTTTGACAACACCTTGCAAGGTATCGAACTGACAGACAAACCTGTATTCTGCTTCCAAGGCCACCCCGAAGCCAGCCCCGGTCCGCAAGACGTCGGCTATCTGTTTGATAAATTCATTGACAATATGAAGGCGGCAAAACAATAAAGCTGATTTTTTCAGACGGCCATACTCAACTCAACAACAGGCCGTCTGAAAACCAAACTTCAAAAATATAAATTCAGGCAACTCTCAACATCTACACAGTCTGAAACCCAACCCTCTAATCAGAAAGGAAAAACCATGACAGAAAAGCAAATGCGCATTCTTTCCGTCGTCGCCACCCTGACCGCCGTCGGCATGTACGTTTCCTATATCCCACAAATCCAAAACAACCTTGCCGGCAACCCCGGCTCGCCATTGCAACCCCTCGTCGCCGCCATCAACTGCACATTATGGGTTGCCTACGGCTTTTTAAAAGAAAAACGCGACTACCCCGTCATGCTGGCGAACGCCCCGGGCATTATTTTGGGTTTGATTACATTTATCACTAGTTTTTAATGCCCGTAAGAGTATGGTTGGGTATAAATACCCAACCTGCTTCAATATGAAATGCTCAACAATATTTTCAGACGGCATTTGAAGCCATTACTGTAAAATATGCATATAATGAAATAAAAAGAGAATATTTGCGAAGCCATATCTACAAATTACGGACGATCTATTTATATTTGAAATAAATATGAGTACTTTATCTATTATATTGATATTTTTTGCGTTGTTTACAGCTACAATTCAGTTCTATTTTTTTGATAAACACAAATCTGATTTAAAAAATAAAATTACCAATATTTTAGGCAAGCAAATAGCAAACAATTTTTTTATTCTAATATTTCTAAATTTTCCACAAATTGCAGCGTGGCAATATATGAGGAAAAACAATATTCTTGCTCCTGAGTTACTAGAGTCTGATAAATTATTTCAATATATAGGTATAGATTTTATAGTTTTAAGCGCAATTGCATTTTTGATCCCACTAGTTCTGGCACTAAGCAAAGAAAAAATTCAAAAATGCATAGGAATATTTTTTTCTATACTAGTAATCTGCGCAGTTTTTTATGGGATATATTCTTTTAGAAATGTAGCTATTCCTACAATTTTATTTATTACAGCACTACTAATTTATCTGTTTGGGTGGTATCTCTTTGTAAAAAACATATGGAATAATAAATTAGAAACTATAAATATTTTCCTTTCTGTTATTCCAGCATCAATATTAATATTTTTAGCTCTCATTCCACCGCTTACATTAGATAGTTTTACTCAAAACATTCTTAAAAATATGAAACTTGGAGGATTTGAAGTCAAAATACAAACAAATGACAAACAAATTCTAGAAGGCTTCCTCCTACTAAAAACTAATGATTTTTACTATATAAACCCTATAATTAATGGAAAAAAAATTAGCACAAACACCACTATTATTAGTACACAAAATACAACTTTGATATATCAAACAGCTGAATCTCAATCTGCAGATTCAAATAAAAAATAGATTTTAAACTTTTTATACAAGGTAAAACACCATGCCTAAACGTACCGACCTAAAATCCATCCTTATCATCGGCGCCGGCCCTATCGTTATCGGTCAGGCCTGCGAATTTGACTATTCGGGCGCACAGGCCTGCAAAGCCTTGCGTGAAGAAGGCTATAAAGTCATTCTGGTGAATTCCAACCCTGCCACGATCATGACCGACCCTGAAATGGCGGATGTTACCTACATCGAGCCGATTATGTGGCAGACGGTGGAGAAGATTATCGCCAAAGAGCGGCCTGATGCGATTCTGCCCACGATGGGTGGTCAGACCGCGCTGAACTGTGCGCTGGATTTGGCGCGCAACGGCGTGTTGGCGAAATACAATGTCGAGCTGATTGGCGCGACGGAAGATGCGATCGACAAGGCGGAAGACCGCGGCCGCTTTAAGGAAGCGATGGAGAAAATCGGTCTCTCCTGCCCGAAATCCTTTGTCTGCCACACGATGAACGAAGCTTTGGCGGCGCAGGAACAAGTCGGTTTTCCGACGCTGATTCGTCCGTCTTTCACGATGGGCGGTTCGGGCGGCGGCATTGCCTACAATAAAGACGAATTCTTGGCTATTTGCGAACGCGGTTTCGACGCCTCACCCACGCATGAGCTGCTGATTGAGCAGTCCGTTCTCGGCTGGAAAGAGTACGAGATGGAGGTTGTACGCGATAAAAACGACAACTGCATCATTATCTGCTCGATTGAAAACTTCGACCCGATGGGCGTGCATACGGGCGACTCGATTACGGTTGCGCCTGCGCAAACGCTGACGGACAAAGAATACCAAATCATGCGTAACGCTTCGTTGGCGGTATTGCGCGAAATCGGCGTGGACACGGGCGGCTCGAACGTGCAGTTTGCGGTGAACCCTGAAAACGGCGAGATGATTGTCATTGAGATGAACCCGCGCGTGAGCCGTTCTTCCGCGTTGGCATCTAAAGCAACGGGCTTCCCGATTGCCAAAGTAGCGGCCAAACTGGCAGTCGGCTTTACGCTGGACGAATTGCGCAACGACATCACCGGCGGCCGCACGCCCGCGTCGTTCGAGCCTTCTATCGACTATGTCGTGACCAAAATCCCACGTTTTGCGTTTGAAAAATTCCCTGCCGCAGACGACCGCCTGACCACGCAGATGAAATCGGTGGGCGAAGTGATGGCGATGGGCCGCACGATTCAGGAAAGCTTCCAAAAAGCTTTACGCGGTTTGGAAACCGGCTTGTGCGGCTTCAACCCTCGCAGCGAAGACAAAGCGGAAATCCGCCGCGAACTGGCGAACCCAGGCCCTGAACGTATGCTGTTTGTGGCAGATGCGTTCCGCGCCGGCTTCACGCTGGAAGAAATCCACGAAATCTGTGCCATCGACCCTTGGTTCTTGGCGCAAATCGAAGACTTGGTGAAAGAAGAGCAGCAGGTAAGTGCAGGCTGCCTGCAAGATTTGGATTTCGCCGCCTTACGTCGTCTGAAACGCAAAGGCTTCTCCGACAAACGCATCGCCCAGCTTTTAGGCGTAAAAGAAAAAGAAGTACGCGAACACCGCTACGCGCTGAAGCTGCATCCCGTCTATAAACGCGTCGATACCTGCGCCGCCGAGTTCGCCACCGAAACCGCCTACCTCTATTCCACTTACGAAGAAGAATGCGAAGCGCGCCCTTCCGACCGTAAGAAAGTGATGATTCTCGGTGGCGGCCCGAACCGCATCGGTCAGGGCATCGAGTTTGACTACTGCTGCGTTCACGCCGCGCTCGCCCTGCGCGAATCGGGCTTTGAAACGATTATGGTGAACTGCAACCCCGAAACCGTGTCCACCGACTTCGACACCAGCGACCGCCTGTATTTCGAGCCGCTGACGCTGGAAGACGTGTTGGAAATCGTCCGCACCGAAAACCCGTGGGGCGTGATTGTGCATTACGGCGGTCAAACCCCGCTCAAACTGGCCAATGCCTTGGTGGCAAACGGTGTGAACATCATCGGCACATCCGCCGACAGCATTGACGCCGCCGAAGACCGCGAACGCTTCCAAAAAGTGTTGAACGACTTAGGCCTGCGCCAACCGCCCAACCGCATCGCCCACAACGAAGAAGAAGCGCTCGTCAAAGCCGAAGAAATCGGCTATCCGCTGGTCGTGCGCCCGTCTTACGTCCTCGGCGGCCGCGCCATGCAGATTGTTCACTCTGCCGAAGAGTTGCAAAAATACATGCGTGAAGCCGTACAAGTTTCCGAAGACAGCCCAGTACTACTCGACTTCTTCTTGAATAACGCGATTGAAGTGGATGTGGACTGCGTTTCAGACGGCAAAGACGTCGTTATCGGCGGCATCATGCAGCACGTCGAACAGGCAGGCATCCACTCCGGCGACTCCGGCTGCTCGCTGCCGCCCTACTCACTCAGCGAAGAAATCCAAGACGAAATCCGCCGCCAAACCAAAGCCATGGCATACGCGCTGGGCGTGGTCGGCCTGATGAACGTACAGTTTGCCGTGCAGGACGGCGTGGTGTTCGTGTTGGAAGTGAACCCGCGCGCCAGCCGCACCGTTCCCTTCGTCTCCAAAGCCACCGGCGTGCCGCTCGCCAAAGTCGGCTCACGCTGCATGGCAGGTATTTCCCTGAAAGAACAAGGCGTGGAAAAAGAAGTCGTTCCCGATTTCTATGCCGTTAAAGAAGCCGTGTTCCCATTCATCAAATTCCCGGGCGTGGACACCATTCTCGGCCCTGAAATGCGCTCCACCGGCGAAGTCATGGGCGTGGGCGCAAGCTTTGGCGAAGCCTACTACAAAGCCCAACTCGGCGCAGGCGAACGCCTCAACCCGACCGGCAAAATCTTCCTCTCCGTGCGCGAAGAAGACAAAGAACGCGTCATTAAAACCGCTAAAAACTTCCAAGTTTTAGGCTACGGCATCTGCGCCACACGTGGCACGGCGCAATACCTGACCGAACAGGGGCTGATTGTACAAACCATCAATAAAGTCCCCGAAGGCCGCCCGCATATCGGCGACGCGCTGAAAAACGGTGAAATCGCACTGGTCGTGAATACCGTTTCCAGCGATCCGCAATCCGTGTCCGACAGCCACATCATCCGCCAAAGCGCATTGCAGCAACGTGTGCCGCAATACACCACCACTGCCGGCGGCGAAGCGATGAGCGAAGGTGCGAAAAGCCGAGACCATCTGGGCGTGTACAGCGTTCAAGAGTTGCACGGGCGTTTGAAAAACCGCAGCTGATACCTGAATCAGCTTGAAAAATGCCGTCTGAAGCCGTTTTGCGGTTTCAGACGGCATTTTGTTGCACATAGCCTTCACTTTCTTTGTACCTTTAAACGCCCCGATTTGAGGCGGTGGATTATCTAACTGCCGGACATCCATAAAAATACCGCCCGAACCACGGTTCAGACGGCATCTGTCTTGCAACGGACAGCGGCGGTTTAAAGCCCACCCCCTTCGTTCCGCCCCAAAATCATCGCATCGCCGTAGCTGAAGAAACGGTATTCACGTTCAACCGCATGACGATACACGGCGCGGATATGACCCATACCCGAAAACGCGCTGACCAACATCAGCAGCGTCGATTTCGGCAAATGAAAATTGGTAACCAGCCTGTCGACAACATTAAAACGGTAGCCCGGCGTGATGAAAATATCGGTGTCGCCCTGTCCGTCTTTCAAGTATCCCGTCTCGCGCGCGGCAGACTCGAGGGCGCGCATGGAAGTCGTGCCGACCGCCCAGACTTTATTCCCCCGGGCTTTTGCCGCCTCAACGGCGGCGACGGTTTCAGACGGCACTTCAAACCATTCGCTGTGCATCTTGTGTTCTTCGATTTTTTCCACACGCACTGGTTGGAATGTTCCCGCACCAACGTGCAAGGTTACTTCTGCGGTTTCTACGCCTTTGTCTTTCAGGCGACGCAAAAGTTCTTCGGTAAAATGCAGACCCGCCGTCGGCGCGGCGACCGCCCCCTGATATTTGGCATAAACGGTTTGATAACGGCTGTCGTCATCCGCATCGGCGGTACGTTCGATATAAGGCGGCAGAGGCAAATGGCCGTTCTGTTCCAAAAGTTCGTAAACGGTTTGACCACCTTCAAAACGCAAACAGAATAACGCTCCTACACGCTCGACCATCACGGCGCGAATACCGCCTTCAAACACCAAGCCCATACCGGGCTTGGGGGACTTGGACGAACGGATATGCGCCAGTGCGGTATGACTATCTAAAACACGCTCAATCAAAGCCTCGATTCTGCCCCCGCTGTCTTTTTGACCAAACAGCCGCGCCTTCATCACCTTTGTGTTATTGAATACCAAAACGTCGCCCTCGCCGACATAATCGGGCAAATCGCCGAATACCCGGTCTTGCAGGGGCATATCCGGCAACGCAACCAAAAGGCGGCTGCTGCCGCGCACTTCGGGCGGATGCTGGGCAATCAGCTTTTCAGGCAGGGTAAAATCAAAATCTGAGATATCCATTGTGACACTTTCATTCGGAACAGCGTCCATTATACGCACTTATCTTTTTCAGACGGCATCTTTGTCCGAAAAACCAATAAATTAGAATAAAAACTCTCGACAAAGCATACCTCGCATACCAAACCGACCTCCTGCATATTTCCGCCAAAAACTGCTGTTTTTTAATATTTTACTGGACATTTGCCGACAACTTCGGGAAAATAAACACATTATTACGGTTATTTTCCGCCGTTGGAAAAACTTTTCCAAACCCTAATTCCGCCCGGTTTGCGCCGTTGCCGCAAGTCGGCTGTTTTCTGAAAAACCAACGCAACAGCCCGCCGAAAAACCGGCAGCCGTTAAAGGAACAAAAATGGATTTGCGCAAATTAAAAAAACTGATCGATCTGGTTGAAGAATCCGGTATTGCCGAAATCGAAGTTACCGAAGGCGAAGAAAAAGTCCGCATTACCCGAACCATCGCAGCGGCACCAGTTTATGCCGCACCCGCACCTGCCGCAGTCATGGCTGCCACACCTGCACCGGCACCCGTCGCAACAACCCCCGCGCCTGCCGCAGCACCTGCAGCCCGAGATTTGTCCAATGCGCAAAAATCACCTATGGTCGGTACGTTCTACCGCGCACCCGGCCCGAATGCCTCCTCATTTGTCGAAGTCGGACAACAAGTTAAAGCAGGCGATACCTTGTGCATCATTGAAGCGATGAAACTGATGAACGAAATTGAAGCCGAAAAATCCGGTACGGTCAAAGAAATCCTGGTCGAAAACGGTACTCCGGTCGAATACGGCGAGCCGCTCTTCATCATTGAATAATCCGCTTTTTCAGACGGCCTTCACTTTAAGGCCGTCTGAAATTCCTTTTTCTGTTCATTAAAGGACAAACCATGCGTCTGATTTTGGCTATTTTCTTGCCTTGGTTGCAGTTTTTCACCATTGGCCGTCCGTTTGCAGGCATCATCTGTCTGATTCTGCAATGTACGCTGGTTGGCTGGATACCGGCAGCCATGTGGTCGGTTTACGCCTTGAGCCAATACAAAACCGACCAAAAAATCCGCAACGCATTAGGCGGCCGCTGAGGCCGTCTGAACCATCCGGAAAGATTATCATGCTGAAAAAAGTATTGATCGCCAACCGGGGCGAAATCGCCCTGCGCGTCCTGCGAGCCTGCCGTGAAATGGGCATCGCCACCGTCGCCGTCCATTCCGAAGCCGACAAAGACAGCCTGCACGTCAAACTCGCCGACGAATCCGTGTGTATCGGTCCCGCCTCCTCGGCGCAAAGCTATCTGAATATTCCCGCCATTATTGCCGCCGCCGAGGTTACCGATGCAGATGCCATCCACCCCGGCTACGGCTTCCTTGCCGAAAACGCCAATTTCGCCGAACAGGTCGAACAATCGGGCTTTATCTTCATCGGCCCTAAAGCAGATACCATCCGCCTGATGGGCGACAAAGTATCCGCCAAACACGCCATGATCGAAGCGGGCGTGCCTTGTGTTCCCGGCTCTGACGGCGCATTGCCCGACGACGGCGAAGAAATCCTCAAAATCGCCGATAAAGTCGGTTATCCCGTCATTATCAAAGCCTCCGGCGGCGGCGGCGGCCGCGGTATGCGCGTCGTCGAGAAAAAAGAAGACCTCCTCCAGTCTGTCGAAATGACCAAAGCCGAAGCAGGCGCGGCATTCGGCAACCCGATGGTTTACATGGAACGCTATTTGCAACGTCCGCGCCACGTCGAAATCCAAGTGATTGCCGACGAACACGGCAACGCCATCTACCTTGCCGAGCGCGACTGCTCCATGCAGCGACGCCACCAAAAAGTCATCGAGGAAGCACCGGCTCCGTTCATCACTGAAAAAGAACGCGCCAAAATCGGCAAAGCCTGTGCCGACGCCTGCAAACGCATCGGCTATCGCGGCGCAGGTACGTTTGAATTCCTGTACGAAGACGGCGAGTTCTTCTTTATCGAGATGAACACACGCGTTCAGGTTGAGCATCCGGTTACCGAGCTCATCACCGGCGTGGACATCGTACAAGAGCAATTGCGCATCGCGGCCGGCCTGCCGTTGCAATACAAACAAAAGGATATTCAAGTCGAAGGCCACGCGTTTGAGTGCCGTATCAACGCCGAAGATCCGTACAACTTCATCCCAAGCCCGGGTCTGATTGAAAGCTGCCATCTGCCCGGCGGCTTCGGTATCCGCGTCGACAGCCATATTTACCAAGGCTACCGCATCCCTCCTTACTACGACAGCCTGATCGGCAAAGTCTGCGTCGTCGGTAAAGACCGCGACCAAGCCATGGCTAAAATGCGCGTAGCCCTTGCCGAGCTGGCGATTACCGGCATCAAAACCAATACGCCGCTGCACCGCGACTTGTTCAACGACCCAGGTTTCCAAAAAGGCGGCGTCAGCATCCACTATTTGGAACACTGGCTGGAAGATCGCAAAGCCAAACAGGACAAATAAGCCGTCCCCGATATGCCGTCTGAAACAGTTTGTCCGTTTTCAGACGGCATTTCCGTTACACACTCATCCCCTTATACAGTACGACCCTATTCCGAAGGTCTGTTAAGAAAGCCCTCTATGCCTTACCAACAAATCACCATCAACGTCAACGATGCCGTCGCCGAACGCCTCGCCGACACCCTGATGGAACACGGCGCACTCTCCGCCGCCATTGAAGATGCCTATGCAGGCACTGAAAACGAACAAGCCATCTTTGGCGAACCCGGTATGCCGACCGAACAAATCTGGCAGCAGAGCAAAGTCATCGCCTTATTTGGCGAACACGACGAAGCCGCCGCCATCATCCAAACCGCCGCACAAGAATGCGGATTAAAAGACTTGGCATACACCGGCGAAACCCTCGAAGACCAAGACTGGGTACGCCTGACCCAAGCGCAATTCGACCCCATCCAAATTTCCGAACGCCTGTGGATTACCCCCTCTTGGCACGAAGCCCCCGAAGGCACTGCCGTCAACCTCCGCCTCGATCCCGGCCTCGCCTTCGGAACCGGCAGCCACCCGACCACGCGCCTCTGCCTCAAATGGTTGGATACACAACTCAAAAACGGCGAAAGCGTCCTCGACTACGGCTGCGGTTCAGGTATCCTGACCATCGCCGCCCTCAAACTCGGCGCAGGTTCTGCCGTCGGCGTCGATATTGACGAACAGGCCATCCGTGCCAGCAAGGACAACGCCGAACAAAACAACGTCGATGCACAATTCTTCCTGCCCGACGGCCTGCCTCAAGGGCAATTCGACGTAGTTGTCGCCAACATCCTCGCCAACCCTTTACGTATGCTCGGCGAAATGCTTGCCGCCCGCACCAAACAAGGCGGCCGCATCGTGTTATCCGGTTTGTTGGACGAACAAATCGAAGAACTCAGCGGCATTTACAGCCAATGGTTCGATCTCGATCCTGCGGAAACCGAAGAAGGATGGGCGCGATTGAGCGGGATAAAACGCTGACAAGCAAAGGAAACATCATGCAGGACAAAAACAACCTCTGCTGGCTCGATATGGAAATGACGGGGCTGAATCCCGAAACCGACCGCATTATCGAAGTCGCGATGATTATTACCGACTCGGATTTGAATGTATTGGCGCAATCCGAAGTTTACGCCGTCCACCAAAGTGACGAGCTGCTCAACAATATGGACGAGTGGAACACCGCCACACACGGCAGGACGGGGCTGACACAGCGCGTACGCGAATCGTCGCATACCGAAGCCGAAGTCGAACAGAAACTGCTGGACTTTATGTCGGAATGGGTACCCGAACGCGCCACGCCGATGTGCGGCAACTCCATCCACCAAGACCGGCGCTTCATGGTCAAATATATGCCGAAACTGGAAAACTACTTCCACTACCGCAACCTTGACGTTTCCACGCTCAAAGAGCTTGCCAAGCGCTGGAATCCACCCGTTGCCAAAAGCGTCGTCAAACGCGGTTCGCACAAGGCATTGGACGACATTTTGGAGAGTATCGAAGAAATGCGCCACTACCGCGAACACTTTCTGATTTCCGCCACCAAACCCGATACGGAATAAGAAACAAAAAATGCCGTCTGAAACGCTGTTTGCATTTCAGACGGCATTTTTAACTTTCGGCAATCAGCCTGCCATCGCTTTGAACACTTCACCTGCTACGGCGACCGTTTCGTCAATCAAAACCGGCGTATGCGCGGCGGAAACGAAACCTGCTTCATAAGCGGACGGGCCGAAGGCAATGCCGCGGTCGAGCATACCGTGGAAAAAGCGTTTGAAAGCGTCGATATTGGAACGTGCCATGTCGCCGTAGTTTTGCGGCGTATGGCTGGCAAAATACAGGCCGAACATACCGCCCACGCTGTCGGCGGTGAATTCGATGCCGTGCGCTTTGGCAGAGGCGGCAATACCGTTGGCGAGGCGTTGTGTCAAGGCGGTCAGGTTTTCATAGAAGCCTTCGCGCTGGATGATTTCCAGCGTTTTCAAGCCTGCGGCGACGGCAATCGGGTTGCCCGACAAGGTGCCTGCCTGATACACGCCGCCCAGCGGGGAAATACATTCCATGATGTCTTTACGGCCGCCGAACGCGGCAAGCGGCATACCGCCGCCGATGACTTTGCCCATCGTGGTCAGGTCGGGCGTGATGCCGTGTAGCGATTGTGCGCCGCCGAGCGCGACGCGGAAACCGGTCATCACTTCGTCGTAAATCAACACAGCGCCGTGTTTTTCGGTCAATTCGCGCAGGGCTTTGACGAAGGCTTCGGTCGGGCGGACAAGGTTCATATTTCCGACGAAAGGCTCCAAAATCACACAGGCAATGTCATTGCCGCTTTGAGCAAAGGCTTCTTCCAATTGAGCGATATTGTTGTACTCGAGGACTAAAGTGTGTTTGGTAAAGTCGGCAGGCACACCGGCGGAAGAAGGATTGCCGAAGGTGAGCAGACCGCTGCCTGCTTTCACCAACAGGCTGTCGGAATGGCCGTGGTAGCAGCCTTCAAATTTGATGATTTTGTCGCGGCCGGTAAAACCGCGTGCCAGACGGATGGCGGTCATAGTGGCTTCGGTACCGGAGCTGACGAGGCGCAGCCGTTCGACGGACGGCATGATTTTGGCGATTTCTTCGGCGATGACGATTTCGCCCTCGGTGGGCGCGCCGAACGACAAACCGCCTAACGCGGCTTCGCGCACGGCTTCGATGACTTCGGGGTGCGCGTGTCCGACAATCGCAGGCCCCCACGAACCGACGTAATCGGTGTAGCGCGTGCCGTTTTCGTCCCAAACATACGCGCCTTCGGCTTTTTTGACAAAGCGCGGCACGCCGCCGACGCTGCCGAATGCGCGGACGGGGGAATTCACGCCGCCAGGGATGATGGCTTTGGCGCGGTCGAATAAAATTTCGTTACGGTTCATATATATCCTTAAATTCCATCCTAAAGGCAGGTTTTAGGTTCTGAAACAGAAAAAGCTATTTTATCATTTTTCAGGTTTCGCCAAGGATTTGCCCGCTTCTTTGCGGATAACGTCAACCGTATCCCGGATGACGGAATGCTCGTCTTTTTCAACTTTATGTGTAAAGCGGTAGTCCCGGACAACTCCCTCCCCGTCATAATCCACACACCACTCCCAATGCCGGCGTTCTGATTTCATATAAATGAAATTGGTCGGCAAAAAATTATAAATAGGCAGGCTGACTTCATGATAGGCATAACAGCCGAAAGGGTTGCGCTTCCCGAAACGTGCCTCTACCTCCGCCCGGGTTGTTTTACCTTTAACAACCGTTTGTGCGATTCCCTCTTCCGTCTGATAACGCAGGAACTGATGTTCCCTGTCGCCGAAATTGCTGGTACACGCACACAGCAGCAATGCCGCCCATACAACCGGTTTCATACACACCTCCCATTAAAGCCAAACATTTGTTATAAGTTTTACCGTCTGCACCCGTATAGGTATAGCCGTTTTTCTGTAAAACATCGGCGTAATCATTTTGCAAACAAATGACCATACTGCTTATCTTTATGAATATCATATTTACCGCTATGGTAAATACATTGAGAAGAAATGTGTTGACCAATTTTACTGTCTTGTACCTCAATGAGAGATTTGTATCCTAAATCTTCCCCTAATACTTGTAACACTATTGTGCGATTTTTAGTTGTGCATGTATCAACTGCTTTTACCCAGCGTGGATCGAGTCTCGTGCAATTAAAATCCGCACAATGACCAAAACATCCTGTTAGCATCATGGTGGAAACAAAAAGTAATGCTATATTAAAATGGTTTATCTTCATATTTTTCTCCATTTGGTTTGTTTGGATTGCCTAATTTAGGAATAGCGTGATTTATGTATTTGCTATCATTACTAGCTATTTCACAAACAAATGACCATACTGCTTATCTTTATGAATATCATATTTACCGCTATAGTAAATACATTGCGTAGAGATATGTTGTCCAATTTCGCTATCTTGCACTTCGCTATGGAAACGAACAATATCACCACCGTATTTTTTATATCCTAATTGTTGCTTAACAACTTCAAGGTTTCTACTATAACAATCATTAACTTTTTCGTTCCATCGCGGATTACCTGAACAATTCCAGTCCCCGCAACTACCAAAACAGCCAGTTAATATTGTTGAGCAAAACAGTATCAATACCATATTAGAACGGGTTTTCTTCATATTGCTCACCATTGAGTTTATTCGGATACACTAATTTCGGAATAGCATGATTGATATATTTGCCGTCATCACCCATTTTAGGAACACCCCATTTCCCCTTATAGTCTTTCCAATCTTCTGTTTCTATTTTGTTGTTGTTCTTATCAAGGATATATTCACCATTCCTATCCCTTTGATACTGTTCAGGCACTTCCGCAAAATAACTGCTATGCGAATAGCAAAATCCCTTACATGCACCTTGTGTGGTGTCATTGGTTCCTAATAAGAAAGGTATCCATTTGTTCCCCACAAAATCCTTGTCATGCACAATCGAATAGGCTCCGCTGTTATAAATTTTACCGTCTGCACCCGTATAGGTATAGCCGTTTTTCTGTAGAACATCGGCGTAATCATTCTTCACATTTGTGGCTGTACCATAGAAACGTGCTTTTCTGATTGGGGCAATGCCATTTTGTTTTTGATTGTTTACCCAATCTTTTAAGGAAACGCTTGCTGTAATTCCCTCACGACTGTGATTACTGGTATCAACCGAATACAGCCATCAAAACCGTATAAATTCATATTAAAAACAATATTCTGTTTACAAAACCCACATCGTGCTATAATCCGCACCGATTTTCAGACGGCACCGTCATGCCGTCTGAAATTTTTTCATTCCAACAACAATCAGCCCCGCAATTACGGCTGCCTGAGAAAGACACAAACCATGAAAAAAGTATTTATCCGTACCTTCGGTTGCCAAATGAACGAGTACGACAGCGAAAAAATGCTGTCTGTCCTTGCCGAAGAACACGGCGGCATCGAGCAGGTTACCCAGCCCGACGACGCCGACATCATCTTGTTCAACACCTGTTCCGTGCGTGAAAAAGCGCAAGAAAAAGTTTTCTCCGATTTGGGGCGCGTCCGTCCGCTCAAAGAAAAAAATCCCGACCTCATCATCGGCGTTGCCGGCTGCGTCGCCTCGCAAGAAGGCGAAAACATCGTCAAACGCGCGCCGTATGTGGACGTGGTTTTCGGTCCGCAAACGCTGCACCGCCTGCCCAAACTTATCGTCGATAAAGAAACCACCGGTCTCTCGCAAATCGATATTTCCTTCCCCGAAATCGAGAAATTCGACCACCTGCCGCCTGCGCGCGTAGAAGGCGGTTCGGCATTCATTTCCATTATGGAAGGCTGTTCCAAATACTGCTCTTACTGCGTCGTCCCTTACACCCGCGGCGAAGAATTCTCCCGCCCGCTCAACGACGTATTGACCGAGATTGCCGGTTTGGCGCAACAAGGCGTTAAAGAAATCAACCTCTTAGGCCAAAACGTCAACGCCTATCGCGGCGAAATGGAAAACGGCGAAATCTGCGACTTTGCCACTTTGTTGCGCATCGTCCACGAAATCCCCGGCATCGAACGCCTGCGCTTTACCACCAGCCATCCGCGCGAATTTACCGACGCGATTATCGAGTGCTACCGCGACCTGCCGAAGCTGGTTTCACACCTGCACCTGCCGATTCAAAGCGGTTCCGACCGCGTATTGAGTGCGATGAAACGCGGCTACACCGCTTTGGAATACAAATCCATCATCCGCAAACTGCGCGCCATCCGTCCTGATTTGTGCCTCAGCTCCGACTTTATTGTCGGCTTCCCGGGCGAAACCGAGCGTGAGTTCGAGCAAACCTTGAAA
This sequence comes from Neisseria sp. RH3002v2f, assembly GCF_014596375.1. NCBI lineage: Bacteria > Pseudomonadati > Pseudomonadota > Betaproteobacteria > Neisseriales > Neisseriaceae > Neisseria > Neisseria sp. RH3002v2f. The sequence goes on along the minus strand of NZ_MAYZ01000020.1, from coordinate 6,751 downwards.
CTGGTCAAAGACATTGCCTTCGACTTGAGCTTCGTCTTTATTTACAGTCCGCGCCCTGGCACGCCTGCCGCCAACCTGCACGACGACACGCCGCATGAAGAAAAAGTGCGCCGCCTCGAAGCTTTGAACGAAGTCATCGAAGCCGAAACCGCGCGCATCAACCAAACCATGGTCGGCACGATTCAACGCTGCCTGGTCGAAGGTATCTCCAAAAAAGACCCCGACCAACTGCAAGCCCGTACCGCCAACAACCGCGTGGTCAACTTTACCGGCACACCCGACATGATTAACCAAATGATCGATTTGGAAATCACCGAGGCCTACACCTTCTCCCTGCGCGGCAAAGTTGTCGAAGCCTAAGTCTTCCCCACTGTAAAAATGCCGTCTGAATCCGGTTTCAGACGGCATTTCTCACTTTGCGACGAACATCAGAACGTTTTGTTAAACTCAATAAACGCTCTGTTTTTTTCGTATTCATTCATCACATCGTTACTCCATGTTTCACGGTGCGACAAGGTCAGGCGCGGCGTGATGCCTTTAATATGCAACGCACGGTGCCAAAGGCTCAACGAAGTATCCAGTTCCCTATCCCTGCGCCTTTCCCCTTTAAAACTGCTGAAGAAGCTGGGTTTTTCATAACGCCTTTGCGCCACACCGACCCGAAGCAGCGAGGACAAACCGCTGCCGCCCCACTCCTGCCCCCAAGCAAAACGCATGCCGTAACGGTTGAAATTGTCGCCCCGGTCGGCGGGGTTGCGCTCGCGGTAAAGATCCAAACCGCCCATCCAATATTGCCGCGCATTGGGATAGTAAATCAAGGAATGGCTCAACATGAGGTTTTTGTTGTTTGAACGGTCATACCGTATATTTTTCAGATAACCTGTTTCCACGGCGGTAAGCATCTGCAGTTTCTGCGCCAGCCAATAGTCGAAACTTACCCTTGCGCCGTTGGCATAAGAATAGGCATCGTTGCCGTAGGTCCGGCGTTCGTGGAATACCGTCAGCCCTATATCTTTACGCTGATCCGAATAGCCTGCACCGGTAGATACGCGCGCCGTCATGTCGTTAAATCTCGTGTTATCCGGATAAATCCTGCCGAACAAGTCGCCGCCCGCCGTCGCATACCATCCGTCTTTCAACGACCATTTTTTCTCCGCGCCGATCTGATAATTGACTGCCGTACCGTTCACCTGTTTTGGGAGCGTAAATTTTCCATATTCCTGCTGTTTCGGAGCCTGGTTGATATTTCGCTCTTGGGTGACGCTGAATCCGCCGTTGAATTTCCACGCATCCCGATCACGCAATGCCTTGCGGTACAGTTCGACTTGTTCCATAAGCTGAGGCGGCAGGTCTTCTGTTTTCAGACGGTCAAACTGGTCTGCCGCTGCCTCGTTTTGTTTGTCTTCAAACAATGCGGCGGCAAGGCGCAGACGGACGGCGGGCGCATCGGGCTGGACGGCAATCAGCCGACGGTAATAGGAAACCGCTTCTTTCACCCTACCGTCTGCCTGCGCCAAAATCCCTTGTGCATAAAGTGCCAGCATCTTATCCTGCTGCGCCTGTTTTAGGTAAATCGGCAAAATAACACGGATACCGGCAATATTGTTTGAGACCACTGCGGAATACATGGCACGCGACAGTAATTCGGGATTTTTCAGCAGGGTTTCTCCATCAATCTGCAAAACTTTCCCTTTTTCCTGTACCTGTTCCGATATCTTTTCCCTGTTGACGGGTTTAACTTCCACTTCATGGAGCTTGAACTCGGGCTTGTTTCTCAAATCAGGTCCATGCGGTATTTCTTCGGCGTATGCCGCTGTTGCCAACAAAGGTAGCAGCAATACCCATCTGTTTTGTGCAGTCATAAAACAGCTTTCTAAAAACAATCATTATCAATTGGGGATTGTACCAGTTTTTTACGTTACCGTTTTAAACGCCGATACCAAATATGCCGAATATGCCGTCTGAAACACCCGGCCGTTTTTTATCGGCAAATATGGCGGCATAGATTTCAATAAAGATAAATAAGCCATCAAGGTAAAGACGGTACGGGCAGTACCGGATGACGGGCGATGCCGTATTATTCGAATGAGTACGCTATAAAAACAGCCGCCCTACCTGAAAACGGAGGGCGGCTGACTTCGAAAAACTATCTGCCGAGCTGCTGACCGATATAGGTCATAATCAGTTCTTTTTTGTCCCAAAAAAACTTCTGCATTTTTTGTTCAGAATACAGTTTGCGAACCAGTATGGGCAGGCCGCCATGAATAATTGAGGCAATTTCTTTATTGCCCTCTTCTTCCTGCATGGCTGCCTGAAAATCCAAACCGCGGCTTTTCAGATATTCAGCAAGCCGGTTGCGGACATGCGAATTGAGTTCGATGGATTTGAGCATTTTTCCTCCGTTTTCGGTAACGATTATATTTAATCCGTCTGTATGCCTTATTTTATCATGTTTCACGGACGGTTTGCCTGTACAATACCGCTTTTCAGTATGATGTGCTGGCATTTATGTATTCTTGGTTCAAACTGTTTCACCTGTTTTTTGTTATTTCATGGTTTGCCGGCCTGTTTTACCTGCCGAGGATTTTTGTCAATATGGCAATGATCGGTGCGCCGCGCGGCAATCCCGAGTATGTGCGTCTGTCGGGCATGGCGGTGCGGTTGTACCGTTTTATGTCCCCTTTAGGTTTCGGTGCGGTCGTGTTCGGCTCGGCGATACCGTTTGCCGCCGGTTGGTGGGGCAGCGGTTGGGTACATGTCAAACTGTGTTTGGGGTTGATGCTCTTGGCCTATCAGCTGTATTGCGGCGTGCTGCTGCGTCGTTTTCAGAATTACAGCAATACTTTCTCACACCGCTGGTATCGCGTATTTAACGAAATCCCTGTACTGCTGATGATAGGTGCGCTTTACCTGGTTGTGTTCAAACCGTTTTGACGGAGTGCCTTATGACGGTAGAAATCGAACGCCGCTTTTTGATTGAAAACGACAAATGGCATCAATACGCCGATGAGCCGCTGCTCTTGAAACAGGCTTATCTTTCTGTCGAGAAAGAACGTACCGTCCGTGTCCGTATTGTCGGACAAAGGGCGTGGCTGACACTGAAAGGCTATATTTCGGAACTCAGCCGCAGTGAGTTTGAATACGAAATCCCGCTTGCAGATGCCGAAAAGATGATGGAAACGATGTGCCCGTTTAAAATGGAAAAATGGCGATATCCGGTCAGGTGGGGCGGCAGCCTATTTGAAATCGATGTTTTTCTTGGCGATAATGCGCCTTTGGTCGTTGCGGAAATCGAGTTGCCCGACGAGAATGCCGATTTTGAGCGTCCGAACTGGCTGGGACGGGAAATCACCTCGGACGGCATGTTTACCAATGCATACTTGAGCAAACACCCGTTCTCAACCTGGAAATAAAATGCCGTCTGAAATACATTCAGACGGCATCTGCCTTACGATTATCTTTTGAGATAATGTACAAATGCATATACTGTCCCTTTACTGCTAACACGTCGTTCCGTCCTCTCCGCCTCTTTCCAATGCATCCGGTCTATTTCAGGGAAAAACGCATCACCTTCCACAGTCAGGCCGACTTCGGTTATCCGCAGGTCAGTCGCCAACGGCATCGCTTGTGCGTATATCTGCGCACCGCCCATAATAACGATTTCCTCCATATCGGCACACAATGCCAATGCAGCCTCCAAACTTGCCGCCGTTTCCGCACCTGCCGCGCAATAATCCGCCTGCCTGCTAATAACAATGTTTCTTCTTTCAGGCAGGGGTTTGACCGGTAAAGACTCCCATGTTTTCCGTCCCATTATTACCGGCTTCCCCAAGGTATATGCTTTGAAAAATGCAAAATCTTCCGGAATATGCCAAGGCATGGCGTTTCCTACCCCAATGCACAGATTCTCCGCACACGCTGCAATTAAGGTTATTTTAGTCATGTCGTCTCCATAAAAATGCCGTCTGAAAGCTTCAGACGGCATTTTATGATATTCCGTATCAAAAATCTCAACTTGCCCGAGCAATACGTATTTTGTTGGCACCCGCCAACAATGCCAACAGTTCTTCAGTCGCATCCCAACCGATACACGCATCGGTAATGCTCTTACCGTAAACTTCCGGCTTATCCTGTCTGCCTTCTATTAAATGGCTTTCTACCATTACACCCATAATATTGCTCCCGTCCTGTTCCAATTGGGCGGCAATATCCCGTGCCACGTCCATCTGCTTGGTATAATCCTTGCGGCTGTTAGCATGGCTGCAATCAATCATCAGCTTATCATTTACACCGGCCGCCTTTAACTGCTCAACCGCAGCACTGACGTGTTCCGCATCATAATTCGGCTCTTTACCGCCCCGCAAAATAACATGACAATCTGGATTGCCACTGGTATGGACAATGGCGGAATGTCCGGCTTTAGTTACAGACAAGAAATGATGGGAATGGCTCGCCGCACCAATTGCATCGATTGCAATCTTCAAATTACCATCCGTACCGTTTTTAAAGCCGACGGGACAGGACAGACCGCTTGCTAATTCGCGGTGAACTTGGCTTTCAGTCGTCCGTGCACCGATTGCCCCCCAAGAAATCAGGTCGGCATAATACTGGGGTGTAATCATATCCAAAAATTCGGTAGAGGCAGGCATGCCCATATTATTCAGTGATAACAACAGACTGCGCGCCTGACGCAAACCGAAATTGATATCGAATGTTCCGTCCAAGTGCGGGTCGTTAATCAAACCTTTCCAACCCACCGTCGTTCTCGGCTTCTCGAAATAAACTCGCATCACAATCAAAAGCTCGTTTTCATACTGCTTACGGAGTTTCAACAAACGCTCCGCATATTCCAACGCCGCTTTCGGATCGTGAATCGAACACGGCCCGATAATGACCAAGAGCCGTTTATCCTTACCATGCACCAAATCCGAAATCTCATGGCGCGTACGGTGAACCAGACCCGAAGCCTCTTTGGAAATCGGCAGCTCGTAAAGATGGGCAATCGGCGGCAACAGTTCTTTAACTTCTTTAATCTTAATATCGTCAGTGGGGTAATGGTGTGTCATCGGGTATCTTTCTTGATTGGGTTTATATATAGATTACATGGTTTGTATAACCATAACAAGCACAACAGTCCACCGCAAAGCTATTTTATTCCAAAATAACAGACAAAGATTTTTTTATAGATTTTAAATTTCATATTTTTAATATTTTAGAAATTTTATTCCAAAGAAGAAGAAAACAGATTGATAAAAACAATACTCGCCATTCATTTGGGCAAACCTGCACGACAAAACCGAAACAACCAAAAATACACAGAAACCCTTGAAAAGAAAATAAACGAATTAATTGAGAAAAGATTTAATTGATAAGTGGGCATTTCCCTGCAATCTTTTTAACTTATCTTCATTGCAGAAAACAGGATCCGTAGCAGCATTAGTCGGGGATACAGTACATCCAAGCGGAACGTCCTCTGGGAGAAAGGAGCGACGGCTACGCCTGTCTCTCCACAAAGTGAACTCCTTACCCTACAAGTAGACGGCGAAATCCGTCAAGACCTTGATGAAGGCTGATCCATAACTCCGCGAACAGATCCCCGTGTGGATTTACGCAGCAAAACCAAAGTGGCGACCACTCAAATGGGGAAGCGCAAGCACCAAAGTATGGGAATTTAGCTCCAGTCTGAATGAGGGCAAACAACTGACCGACGGTCTCAACATGAAATTTGGTCCGTACTACCGTCACCGCGCAACCCGCGAGTCTGCCGAGTTCGTCTTGGATAGCGACAAAACCGAAATGGATCGTACAAAGGACAACAAATACGGCTTCCGCGTAGCCGCAACGTTCTAATTCCCTTACGCATGAAAGGCAATATAGAAGTGCCGCCTTTGCCCATTTGCAACAGAAATATTCCGTAGCGCAGTTTACCTCATTGTTTCACACATACCGGAAATGCCGTCTAAAAACCAATTTTCAGACGGCACATAGTCAATTAAAGTCAAATATGTACGCCCCATTCTCTCTTGAGCGGGCATGCAATAGTTGACTTTACTCTCATAAGCAACCATTACCGAAACAGCAGATTTTAATTCCATCAATACAGCCATAACGAAATCAAACACCCTGCCCCACTATAAAGTACACACAATAAAACGCCGCCCAACCTATGGTCAGACGGCACTTTATCGGCACTTACGCCCTATTTTTTAGCTGCGGGTATAGCCGGTTTGGCTGGGGCCTTAGGCGCAGGCGCACCGACAGAAGCCTGGTCCTTCAGCTTCGCCAACACCGCAGGGCCGATACCCTTAACCTTTGTCAACTCGTCCACAGACTTGAACGCACCGTTTTGCGCACGGTATTCCACAATGGCCTTTGCCTTTGCCGGACCTATTCCCGGCAGCGCCTCCAATTCCTGCTGGGAAGCGGCATTGACGTTTACCGCAGCAAAAGAGAAGGCGCAGGAGAACAGCATACAGAACAATACAAACATTTTTTTCATGGTTTTTCCTTCAACGTGTGGTAAATAATAAAATTACGTCATTTTAAAATGAATATCCAAAAGTTTCAAGTCGTCCCTCTACAAACCCAACCAGACACCGTACAGATACCGTCCTACCACCCCCAACATTTTTTCCTGGCAAAGCAAAAACCCCCGGATATCCGGGGGTTTTCTGAATGGGTGTTTGGCAGTGACCTACTTTCGCATGGAAGAACCACACTATCATCGGCGCTGAGTCGTTTCACGGTCCTG